>CAUZTK010000090.1:0-12318 GCA_963582395.1 Planctomycetota bacterium
TTCCGCATCAAGGGACTGGTGCCCGAGACCGAGATGCCGCTCGATCGGCTGGATCGCCGTCGCAGCTTATTGGAGCAATTCGACGACGCCCGCCGGGACATCGAGAAATCGAAAGCCTACCAGAACTACGACGGTATCCAACAGCGGGCCTTGTCGCTGGTCAGCTCGGAGAAAATTCGCAGCGCCCTCGACATTCGCCGAGAAAGCGACGCGCTGCGCGACCGTTACGGGCGGCACCTTTTCGGCCAATCGGTATTGATGGGCCGGCGGATGGTCGAAGCGGGCTGCCGATTCGTCACGGTCATCTGGGACGCGCCGGACGGATACAGTTGGGACTCGCACCGCAACAGCGACGACGTCCGCAAGCACTTGCTGCCGAAGTTCGACCAGACGTTTTCGGCCCTGTTGGTCGACATGGAGTCGCGCGGCCTGTTAGACGAAACCCTGGTGGTTGTCGTCGGGGAAATCGGCCGCACGCCACAGGCGAACGCCACCTGGGGACGCGGTCACTGGAGCTTTTGCTTCCCCGCGGTCTTGGCCGGCGCCGGAATCCGGAGCGGCATCACGTACGGTCGCTCTGACAAGGACGCCGCCTGGCCTGCCGAACGCCCCGTCAGTCCGGAAGACCTCGCCGCCACCATCTATCAGGCTCTCGGGATCAATCCGGAACTGCAAGTTCCCGATCAGCAAAACCGGCCAGTCTCGATTCTCGAAGGGGGCGAGCCGTTGCGGGAGTTGTTCTCATAGTCGCAATAGTGAATACTCAAGAACACTCAAATCGTAAACTTCAATTTGGGTAGAACCACGGATGGCACGGATAAACACGGATCAAATTGACCTGGAATATTTTTCCGTTTACGGTTTGAGTTGACAAGCATATTTCATCTTCATTCAGGGAGTTTGATAATGCGATCAGTGGTTCAGGCACCGGAACAAAAGTGGCTCTGCTTGCGGAAACAGGTTCGTTGGGGTTTCCTGTGTGGACTGTGCGTTCTCGTGCTGCTCTGCAGTCGGCTCGATGCCGAAGACTGGCCGCAGTTCCGCGGGCCAAACTGTTCCGGCATTTCGACCTCGGACAAGCTGCTGCCGGCCCGGTTCTCCGAGACCGATAACGTCCGCTGGTCGGCCAGACTGGGTGACGGAATTGGTTCCCCGATCGTCGCCGCCGGCCGTGTCTTCACCTCGGGTATGATCGACGAGCAGACTGTCGGCCTGTACGCCTTCGATGCCGCCACCGGCCGCAAGCTGTGGGAACGCCGCTGGCTGACCAGTCGATTGCTGGAAGTCCACGAGACGAACAGCCACGCCTCGACCACTCCGGCCGCCGATGACAAGCGGGTCTATTTCTATTTCAGCACGCTGGGCATATTGGCCGTCGATGCCGAGACTGGGGCCGACGTCTGGCAGCGGAAGCTGCCGATTCCGTATTTTGTCTTCAAATGGGGACCGGGGATGTCACCCGTCCTGTACAAGAATATGCTGTTGTTCGCCCAGGATGACGACCTGAACCCGACCTTCTACGCCTTCGACAAACGCAGCGGAAAGACTCTCTGGAAAGACGACCGCAGCGATCAGGCCGTCAACTATACACATCCTGTCATTTGCCGGACGAAGACGGGCGACGAGATTGTTTTGGGTGGCACCGGAATGCTGATCGGTTACGATCCCGCGACCGGCGAAAGGATCTGGCAGGCGAGAACACTACTGCGAAACCTTAAGACCACTCCGGTCAGCCTGAACGAAACGATTTACATTTCACTGCAAAGCAGCGGAATCGCCAACCAGTGGCTGGCCACGGCCGACCAGTCCGACACCGGCAACAACGACGGCAAGCTAAGCAAGTCCGAAATGCAGGCCTTTGTCGGCAAGGTGAAGATTCCCGAGTCGTTTTTCAAAAAGACCTTCGACCGCGGCGATTTGAACAAGGACGGCGTTTTGGAAGGCCGTGAACTCGACGTCGCCTTTCTGCATCCCGACAACTTTGCCGGTGCCCATTTCGATGCCGAAAACCCCGCCGACGAGTTCGTGATGGCGGTTCGCGGCGGTGGTCGGGGCGACGTGACCAACAGCCACCTGTTGTGGAAGCACAACACCAAATACACCGACCACATTGTTTCGCCGCTGGTCGTCGACGGACGGATGCTGCTGATCAAAAGTGGCGGCATCGCCACCTGCTTCGAGACCAAACAGGGCCGGCCGCTGTGGGGCCCGAAACGTATCCAGAACGAAGGCGAGTATTTTGCCTCACCGGTTTACGGCGACGGCAAGATCTACGTCGCCAGCGAGAATGGCAAGGTGGTGGTGCTGGCGAACGAACCGGATCTGAAAATTCTGGCCAAAAACGACATGGGCGACAGCATTCTGGGCACGCCGGCCATTGCCGACGGCCGCTTGTTCCTCCGCACCCGCAGCCGGCTGTTCTGCGTGGGGAAATGAAATCTCCCCCTCGGTTTAGTACCGTATGACTGGAATCCTGCAAAAAATGGTGAGGAATTTGACCGGTCAAGGGTCGAGAGTCCAGAGCCAGAAAGAGAGGGACTATCGACTGGATGATACCAACTGTTCAACGCTGTTTTTTCCGGCTCTTGACTCTAGACTTTTTTGGTAGCGGCTCGTCCGGGTTAAGCTGTGCCAGCATGTTTGGCATTGGACATCCGAGTCAACGGAGTTTGGCTTGTTCGGCGTCAGAACGTCCCGTCAAGCAATAGCACATCGGGGCGGAGTTTCATTGTCGCAGCGCTCGCCTGTAGGGCCTGCGCAATCTCCTTCAAAGTGACGCCGTGTTCGGGGTGCAGATACCCTGGATCGATTTCTGAGAGGGGAATCGCGATGAAGGCCCGTTTCAGGATTTCAGGGTCTGGAATCTGACGATGTCCAATACGCAAAATTTCCCGATTGAACAGGACGATGTCGATGTCGATCGTCCGCGGTGCGTTTTTGTTCTTCGGATCCCGAATGCGGTGCAGTGTTCGTTCGATCTCGGCGATCGGCCCGTGCCGTAATTCGCCGGCCGAAAGTGGCGTCTCGAGCAACACCGCTGTGTTGAGATAGTTGGCCTGCGCCGTGTCGCCCACCGGGGGAAATTCCCAGACGCGGGAGACGGCCAGAACACGCCCGTGCCGCGTCAGCTTTCGCGCTGCCGCCGGGAGATTGTCTTCGGGCCGGATATTCGAGCCGAGCGCGAGATAGGCACGATTCACGATTGGTTCAGCCATCGTCGCGGCTCCGCAGAATCGAAACGCCGACCGAACGGGCAAAGCGGAGCGCGGCTGGTTTTTCAACGCTCACGTGTACGCGCTCCACCCGCCGAACGTTCAAACAGAGCCGGGCGATCTCCTCGGCCATTTTTTCGACCAGAAAGAACTCTGAATTCTCGACCAAATCGATCACATCCTTGGTGACGTCGCGATAGTTGACGGCGTCGTCGATGTCGTCCGAGCGGCCGGCGTCGCGGGTATCGGTTTCGAGCACGAGGTTGATGAGCACGTCCTGCCGGTTGGAGCGTTCATCGTGGTTGACACCGATAATTGTGCGCAAGAACAAATCGTTGATAACGATGCGATCGGTCATGATTCGAACGTTCCTTGGTCGATCAGGTTCAGAGTTGTTCTCCACCGGCGACGGGCAAGACGGCACCGGTCATGAAATCAGAGCGCAACAGGTACAACACCGCCTCGGTCACCTCTTGAGGAGATCCCGTGCGGCGCAGCGGGATCTTTTGCGCCAGCTCATGAAGATAGTTGTCATCCCGACCCGGCGGCGGAAGGATCGCACCGGGCGCGATCGCATTCACTTGCACGTCGGGCGCCAGTTCCAGCGCGAGGTTCTGCGTCAAGCTGATGAGCCCACTTTTTGTCAACGTGTAGACAAGATACCCACGGCCGGGCCGCATCGCACGCCGGTCGGCAATGTTGACGATGTGTCTCCGCTGTCTCGGTCGTCGCTGAGCAGCGAACTCACGGCACAGAAAAAACGGCGATTTCAGATTGACGGCGAAAGATCGGTCCCATTCGTCGCCGCTGACCTCGGCCAAGCAAGAGTCCTGGAAGATGGCGGCGTTGTTGATCAGAATGTCCACCGTGCCGAATTCGTCTCTCGCCTGCTTGATGATCGTCCGGGCCGACTCCAGGGGCCGAGACAGGTCCGCCTGAATCGTAACCGCCTGCGAACCGAGCGCGCGGATCTCGTTTCGCGTTTGTTCGGCCTCGGAACCGGATCTGAAAGAGTGCAGGACAATGCGAACGCCGGCATTCGCCAGAGCCAGCGCAATAGCCCTCCCCAACCGGACCGCGCCTCCGGTGACGATAGCCGTTTTTCCGCACAGCTCCACGTGCACAGACTCCGTGATCTGGCAATCATCGCAGGTGCCGACCCGATCGACGCCAACCGGCAAACCCTACCCGGAACAATGTGGACATGTCGGCACCCGAATATGACTCTAGTCGGAGACGGGCATTCGTCAATGGAAAAGTGCAGGTGAGTCCGCGCGATGGTTGCGGTCCTCGTCGGCAACAAAGAACCCCACAGCATCTGGTTGCTCGGGGTTCGATGGATTCCGTCGATTCGACTGTGAAGCGGACGTCGCCCCCACGCCGTATATTTGGTTAACCGAATTCCGGACGGCGTTGTTTCAACTGGTCTTTCAAGCGGGCGACGATGCTGGAATGCATCTGGCTGACACGCGACTCTGACAGCCCGAGTGTGTTGCCGATCTCCTTCATCGTCAACTCTTCGTAATAGTACAAAATAACGATCAACCGTTCGTTGCGATTGAGACCTCGGGTCACAAGCTTCATCAAGTCGCGTTTTTGAATCCCCTTGGTGGGATCTTCCCCTTTGCCGTCTTCGAGGATGTCGATCTCACGGACGTCCTTGTAGCTGTCGGTCTCGTACCATTTTTTGTTGAGGCTGACGAGATTCACGGCGGAGGCTTCGGACTTCAGCTTATCGAACTCGACCGACGAGAGACTCATCTTCTGCGCAAGTTCAATATCGGACGGTGGGCGACCAAGCTGTGCTTCGGTCTGTTTACGGGCGGCTTCCAGCTTGCTGGCCTTGCTGCGAACCAGTCTAGGCACCCAGTCCATCGTACGCAGCTCGTCGAGCATCGCGCCTCGAATGCGGGGGACGCAGTACGTCTCGAACTTGACGCCCCGTTCCAAGTCGAAGGCGTCGATGGCATCCATCAGTCCAAACACGCCCGCGGAAATGAGATCGTTCAGATCGACGCCTTCGGGCAGCTTTGCCCAGACCCGCTCGGCATTGTAACGAACCAGCGGCAGGAATCGTTCAATGAGTTTGTTCCGCAACTCTTGGTTGGTCTGGTCTTTTTTGTATTCCTTCCAGATTTCCCCAACGTCTTCGCTGACACGAGTTGCCATACAACCCTCCATGGTGAGCATGACTCTTTACGGTTAGTAACCAAGTTCCGCGCCGTCAACGGCTGAACGCTTCCAGCAGAATCTTCCGCCGTGACGAGCCTGCCCTTCACTCAATCCCATCTCTTAATTTGCCGTCATTAATTCTGCCGCACGTTTTCGGCTTTCATGTGTTCGAATTCAAATCGGGCACTTTTCTCGACAACTCGCCGGGCCAGTTCGCTGCAGATCAGCCCCAGTCCGTAAAACGACGCAGCGACCAGTAGTGCTGTTTTCAACGTTCCCTCGAAATCCGTGGCGGTCAGAAGTCCTCGAATCGCCGCCGTGGAAAACGTGATCAGCGAAAGTCGGCTTGCGAACTATTTGGCCACTGTTTCCGCCCGATCTATCTGCGACCGGAGGTCCTCGACGTGTGACGATGAATGTCGCTGCAATCAGCGCAAGACGAACTCCGTAGGGATCTATCGGCAACAGCGGCCAATCAGTCCAGTTTTTCTCCTAGAAAACGTAATCTCGATAAAATCGGTAAACCTTCTACAAACCGCACAGACGGACAATTGTTCCGGCAAGAACGGCTCTTGAATGTCGCTGGTTCCAACCGACGGTGACTGACGATTTGTGTCTGGTTTATTCTCAGAGTCACTTGCTGTGACTTGTCGCGGGGGGAATGGGAAGAGGTGGGGGTATCAGGCGGCTTTTCCGCTGGAGCGCTGCCGGACACGTGGGAAAAAATCGCCGCGCCGCGTGTGCGATTGTGCGAGGTTTCGCATCCGCCGCGCAAGCTGTCTCGTTGCCCGTGTCGCGGGACAGTGCGGGCTGAAAATGAGATACGGCAAGCGACGTGCGACGGCCGCGGGAACCTGACGATCGCGGGGAATACTGCCGGCCGACGAGACTGAAGTCCGAAGAAATAAGCGGGCTGTTTTCTGCAAGCTCTCGATGATAGCGTGTGCTTGACGGGGTGAATCGGCCTGGTTGACGAGCGCTTCCAAATGAGGAACGTGACCGGTTGAAAAGATCTTCACGGTCGCATAGGCGTCGGCAATCGACGTCGGCTCTGGGGTTGTGACGATCAGCACCACATCGGCAGCGTAGATGAATTGCCGCACCGACTGGTGGATCCCCGTTCCCGTGTCGATCAAGATGAAATCGTGCGATTGTTCCAGTGACTCTAACTGGGCGAAAATCTCCTGCTGAATGGACGGAGGACAGTCGACAACATCACACAAGCCGCTGGCACCGGGGACGACACGTATTCCAGCCGGTCCGGTCAACACGATGTCCTTCAGCGTCCGTGCGCCGGTCACGACGTGCGTAAGGTTCCAGTAGCCGTTCAGACCACAGAGCAGGTCGATGTTGCCCAGCCCCAAATTGGCATCCAGCAGACAGACCTGTGCATCCTGTTCGGCCAGCGCAACGGCCAGATTCAGCGCGATGTTGCTTTTACCGACGCCGCCCTTGCCGCTGGTGACCGCAATTGTCAGCGCCTTCGATTTTGACGCGGAAACCGGCGCGTCTGCCGCCGCCGACCTTCCCCGCTCGATGAGACCCCTGAGGACGTTTGCCTGATCGGTCATGTGCGCACCGTTGTTCCTTTAGTAATCGAACAGCTTTTCCTGGCCGAGAATGAGCCGGGCGATTCGTGTTGGTTGGGCCGGCTCGATATCGTCCGGGACATCCTGTCCGGTGGTGAGATAACTGATGGGCAGCGGGACTTTCTGCGCCAGCGACAGCAGCGTTCCCAAACCGGCCGCTTCGTCGAGTTTGGTCAGAATCAGCGAGGTGGTATTGGCCGCCGCAAATCGTTCGGCGGTCGCCAGCAGACTCTTCATGCTCGACGTCAGGCTCATAACCAGATGAACCTCATCAACGTTCGCTTCGGCGAGTAGCCTTTTCAGTTCTTGAATCTGCAGTTCGTCCCTCGGGCTGCGTCCGGCTGTGTCGATCAGCACCAGATCCAGCCCGGTCAGCTCGTCCAGCGCCCTGCGCATCTCTGGAGGACTGGTGACGACTTTCATCGGCAGATCAATGATTTCGGCATACGTGCGGAGTTGCTCGACAGCCGCTATACGGTAGGTGTCCACTGTCACCAGTCCCATCTTGATGCCGTCACGGAGTCGAAAGTTGGCGGCCAGCTTGGCGATGGTCGTCGTTTTTCCGACGCCCGTGGTCCCGACCAGTCCCACGACTTTTCGCTTCCCCGGCACGGGCGCAATCGGGTTGCAGCAGCGAATCTCCGCTTCCACCATCGCGGTCAGCAATGCTCGCGCGGCTTTACCGTCGCTCAGTTGGTTCGGCGTTGCATTCTGCTTCAGGCAAAAGATGAGGTGACGCGCCAACTCATCTTCAACTTCCACGTCGATCAATTCCGTGTAGAGGGCGAAGAGCTCGGTCGGAATCTCTTCAGCCCAGACACGTGAGCCATACCGGCCCAAATCAACGAGCATTTTCTGAATCGAGTCGAGCTTGCTGGCGAAATCGGCTGTCGGTTCTGGTTCGGCTGTCGGCTGGTCGGGCCGGCTTGAATTCTGTCGTGACGAGTGCGGCGCCGATTCGAGCGGGGTTCCACCAGTGACAGTTTCCCGATGCTCCGCCGAGGACGTCAGCCGTCGCGACGCCAAAGGGAGACCAGCGGACGCTGCGGCACCGAACGCGGTTCTTCGGCGTTTGGCCGAAGACGCCCCAGCGGATTGGGGACGCACATTCACGGCCAGCCCGGCGGTAATTTCGACCTTCTGGTCCGCTTTGCGCCAGGGCAGAAATCTGCGTCGGGAAACCTGCCGCGTGTGCAGAATCACCGCGTCTCGGCCCAGTTCTTCACGAACCAAATTGAGCGCCTCCTGCATGGTTGCAGCCCGGAACGTTTGCACTTCGGTCATTCTATGTGTTCCTTTACCTGATCGGTTTGTCCGGCTGTTGGGCCATTCGAACCGAATCGCGGAAGTGTATCTTTTGACTTGCTCAAACATCGACGTCGCGAATCAACTCGCGGCGACTCCAACTCCTCGAAGGGCCTCGACACCAAGTTGGCCCATCGCTTCAACTTCGGTATCCCTAGTAATTTCGTTCAGGCTGAGGACAGCCAGTTTGGGTAGGACCGCGGTGGTGATCTGTTTCAACCCCGCCCTAACCTGCGAGTTGCAGAGCACCAGCGGCGGATGGCCGCCCGTCACCAGACGCTCCAACTGTTGATCCAGCCCCTGAGTGACCAGCTCGGAAATTTGCGGCGACAGCTTAATCACCAACCCGCGTTCGCCGTAGTCGAAGCTGGCTGACAAAATGTCCTCGAGGGCCGGGTCCAGCGTAATCACGCGCAACAGGCGGTTTTTGTCGCGGTATTGCCGGCAGATGGTTCGGGACAGCGAATTGCGGACGTACTCGGTCAGAATGCCGAGTTCCTTCGTCCGATCGGCATAGTCCCCCAGAGTTTCCAGAATGATTTCCAGATCGCGAATCGGCACCCGTTCACGGAGCAGATTGTTCAACACCTGATGTACCTGCGACGTCTTCAGCAGGTCGGGAATCAGCTCATCGACCACTTTGGCCGATGATTCCTTCAGGTTGTCGAGTAGCTGATGCACTTGCTGACGGGTCAGTAGTTCGGCGCTGTGTTCCCGAACCACTTCCGTGAGGTGGGTGATGATCACTGCCGAAGGCTCGACGACGTTGTAACCCATCAGCTCGGCCCGTTCTTTGTGCGTCCCTTCGATCCACTTTGCCGGACGGCCGAAGGCCGGCTCGATTGTATCGAGGCCCGGAATCTCACCTGTTGTGGTCCCGATGTCGATGGCGAGGTAGCCGTCCAGATACGTCTCTCCCCAGGCGACCGCCACGTCGCGGATCTTCACCTGGTACTGCCGCTGCCCCAGCCGAATGTTGTCGCGAATACGCACCTTGGGCAGTATGATTCCTAGTTCTTGTGCGATTTTGTGACGGACACGGGTGATGCGATCCAACAGATCGCCCCCCGAGGCTGGATCGGCCAGACGGATCAGCCCGACACCCAGTTCCAGTTCCATCGGATCGACGAACAGGTTGTCCTCCGGCCGAGGTTCAGGTCTCTGTCGGGACTTCTGCTCTTGTTGCTGAACATGGATCGCCGACTGAGTTCTGTTGGCCCGCTGCAGCGCAAAGCCGATGGTTCCGCAGCCGACACCCAACATCAACAGCGGGCCGGCGGGCAGCCCCGTCATCGCCAGGCACGCCAGAAACGCGGACGCCAAAAACATCGCTTCGGGATGCCGGAATAACTGGCTGATGACTTCCTTGGGCAGGTTGCTGTCGGTCGAGGTGCGGGTGACGATCAGGCCGGCCGCCAGTGAAACCATAAACGCCGGAACCTGGGTGACCAAACCGTCACCGATGGTTAGCGTCGTGAAGACCTGAACGGCTCGGCCAAATTCCATCGTGTTTTCGACCATCCCGACGTACAGCCCGCCCACAATGTTGACGAGCGTAATCACGATGCTGGCCACCGCGTCGCCGCGGACAAACTTACTGGCACCATCCATGGCCCCGTAGAAGTCGGCCTGATCGGTTATTTCCTGCCGTCGCTGTTTGGCCTGCTCCTGCGTGAGAAGTCCCGCGTTGAGGTCGGCGTCGATGGCCATCTGCTTGCCAGGCATGCCGTCCAGGGCAAATCGGGCCGCCACTTCACTGATTCGCGTGGCTCCTTTCGTGATCACCAAAAACTGAATCGCCACCAGAATGATGAAAATGATCAGCCCAATGACGACGTTCTCTCCCGAGACAAATCGTCCGAATGCTTCGATGACACCGCCGGCGGCCCGAGTTTCGTCAACCGCTCCACGGCTGAGGATCAGCCGTGTCGAGGCCACGTTCAGCACAAGTCTCGCCAAGGTGGTCCCCAGCAGGACGGCCGGGAAGACGCTAAATTCCAGCGGCCGCTGCACGTAAATTGTCGTTAATAAAATCACCACGGCCACGGTGATGTTGGAGGCCAGAAGCAGGTCCATCAGCAGCGGAGGCAACGGCGCAATGATCACCAGCACCGATGCGACAATCAGCACCGGAAAGATCAGTCCGCGACTGCGCATTAAAAATCCGCGCAGACCGGTCGTGGTATCGGCCGGCATCCGTGCCTCCGATAAGTCGGATGACGATGGAATGGGGATGAGGATGAGGGGAGAGAATTGAGAGGCGAGGTTAATACTCGAATCTCGTGTTTCTGTCCAGATAAATTCCGGTCAGATTTCGTTTTTCTGTCCGCCCCGGAAGTTCGCAAGCCAAGTGTGCAAAATCAGATTTTTCACTGTAATGTGTTGGTGTGAAAGCAACTTGCAACAGACGCGCCTGTGGATCACACAGAACCGTGACTGCTGACTGAGCCTTGCAGTGACTCTGCCGATGCAAGCGGTCACCAGCAGAACTCGTTGTCCCCTGAAAACAGATCAAAGTCCGCCAAGCTGTTGACTCCCTTCGGGCAGTGCGTGACACTATCATGACATCTGAGGCGAGCGTTAGGATTCGATAAGCGGTTACTCTTTTGATCCAACGACATGGATGCGAATTGAGCACGGTATCTGCCAGGCGTTGCCCAACTGCGCGAGCATCATAATGCCAACCGCATCACGCTCGCCAAACTGACGTCGCTCACACTTAACCGGACTGGAAGTCGGCTTTGAGACTTCGGGAGGTCAACATGACGGATCGGATATCAACGGTCATCCTGCTCAGACCTGTGCAGAACACAGTAAATTGTGTTCATCAGAGCACTGTTCTGGCAATGCTGGTGGGCATGCTGCTGCTCTGGCAATCCCCTGTCTGGGCTCAGGAAATGAAGCCATTCGTGGGACATGCCGACCCCGTCTACGCTGTTGATTTCACACCGGACGGGAAATGGATCATCACCGGCAGTTTCGACAAAACGCTGCGGTTGTGGGACGTTGAAACCCAGAAATCAATCCGAATAATGACCGGACATACCGGTCTCGTGCTCTCTGTGGCCGTTTCGTCCGACGGCAGCCGCATTGCTTCCGGCGCCCTCGATAAAACCATCAAACTGTGGGACATGCCAGTCAATGCCCCCACCGGCAATCTGACCGGACACGACGGAGCGGTCACCGCTCTGGCCGTCAGCGGCGACGGAAAGCTATACGTTAGCGGCGGTGTCGACAAAACTCTCAAAATCTGGAACACGGCAGACGGAAAACTGGTGCGAGATCTTGTCGGTAGCTCCGCCGCGATCTCGCGGGTCGATATTCGCCGGGACGGCAAGCAGATCGCCTCTGCCGACCGGTCAGGTATCCTCAGGCTGTACAACCCGATAGACGGGACTGATCAGGGAGTCATCGGCGCGCATGCCGGCGCCGTAACCGGACTGGTCTACGCACCGAATAACTCGTTTCTGCTGACGGCCGGTGCCGACGGATTGGTCAAACGCTGGCCGGTCCAGTTTCCGGCGCCGCGGTCTCTGGTCGGACATACCGCTGGCATCACCGCCATGCGGCTGAGTACCGACGGCACCCTCATTGCAACCGCCTCGGCCGACAAGACCGCCCGCATCTGGAGTTACTCGGACGGCAATCCGCTGCAGAACCTCGAAGGTCACGGTGGAGAGGTGACGGCCGTCGCCTTCAGCAGCGACAGCGCACAGATCGCAACCGGTTCTGCCGACAAGGTTACCCGGCTGTTCGACGCCGGCACAGGAAAGCTGATCCAAGAGTTCCCCGCACAAGCCAGCACCGTGACAGCGGTTGCCGTCAGCCCGAACAACCAGTTGCTGGCTGCCGGTGACGCCACCGGGATCGTTCAAGTCTACAAAACGACCGATGCGGCGGAAGCGGTGGCGCTGTCAGGATCAAAGGGTGCCATCAGCGGTCTGACATTCACACCGGATGGGCAGCAGATTGTTTCGACCTCGTCCGAGGACAACGTCATCCGCATCTGGAATATGCCCGACGGCAAGACCATAAAAACT
>CAUZTK010000091.1:0-12276 GCA_963582395.1 Planctomycetota bacterium
TTGGCCGTCTGCGTGTTCCTGATCGGCGCTTTTGGTTTTGTCGTCTATTCCAAGATGACCAAGCCAAGGCAACCGGGCGACCACTTTTTGGGGAGTAGTGGCGACTCCGACAGCATCCAACCGACCAAGAACAACCGCCATCAGAAAGACCCGTTCGACGATTCGGTTTCCAACGCCCGAAAAGACGATTTCGCACCCGGCTCAGGAACGGGCGATGAACACAGATCTAGCATCGCTCAGTACAATCAGGACGAACCAGAGTTTCCCGACGTTTACCAGCAATCCGAGCCGCGGCCGGGTGCAGCGGCACGGCAAACTGCCGCTTTAGCGGGGGACTCGCAGGATCGGCGAACCGAAAATCCCTTCTCGTCCGCCACCGAATCTCGATCCGGCGTCCAGATGGCAGACAGCGGCGACGGCGAACTTCAGCAGCAGCACGAATCCGAGTTTGGCAACGCGCGTTCGGGCAGTCATAATCCCTGGGCTACACAGCGGCAGCGCGAACCGGTTGAATCCGAAGCGACGCAGCAGCAAGGCGTCTTTGCAGAAAAAGCGGATGACGTCGCTGACCCGTTCCGACAGAACAGTGCCCAACAAACGCGGACGCTTCGGTACGTTCAACAGACGGCGGCCGGCGACCCGAATTCGCTTACAAACCCGCGTCAAGTCGGCAACGCCGACGAGGCCGTAGCGCCGGCCGAGTTGTCGGGCGGCACTACGGCGCAATCGCCCAACGATGCTGGTTCTCGGCTCAGCAACTCAGAGTCGGCTTTATCTTCGGCTGGTGACGACGAGTTGGATGAGTACGCAGACGAGAGCAGCTTGTCGCATTTTGAGCAGGATGATTCTCAACGCAGACATCATCAGGCGGCTCAAAGCAGACCGGGACAGGCCGGCGTTGCAAACGCGAATCGCTCCGACTTCGACAGGGGCCGACGATCTGTGTGGGATCAGACGTCACCGCTACAAGATACAGTTCGTACCCGATCTTCCGCGACTTCTTCGACGAGAGTCCGATCTCCTGATGCGGGCAGAGATCCGGGCGACACCGACTCCGGCGCAGCACAACAAGCTTATGGCATCTTTTCGAATACCACCGGAAGCGCCGGCAGCACGGAATCGAGTTTTGCTGGTATAAGTAGCTCGCAGCTCAGCAATCAGCCGTCCGTGTATGTCGTCCAGACGGGTGACAATTTCTGGAGCATCTCCAAGAAGCTGTACGGCACAGGTCGCTATTATTTGGCGCTGGCCCATTTCAACCGAGGACGAATTTCGGATCCCGGAAAGGTGCGTTCCGGAATGAAAGTGTTGATCCCCACCCGAGAGGTTCTCGAAACGCGGTATCGGGACCTGTTCCCGCAGCGTTCGGTGTCGGTGGGTGCTGCCGGCGAATCGAGCGGGGCCACACGCTCACCCGGCCTATTCATGACATCCGATGGCCGGGCGTTCTACCGGGTCGGACGAAATGACACGTTGACCGGGATCGCGAAGAACCATTTGGGTCGCGCGTCTCGATGGGAACAAATCTACTCGCTCAACCGCGACCGGATTGCGGATCCGGCCCGCCTCAAAATCGGCACGACCCTGCGTATGCCGGCCGATGTCAGCCGTGTCCAACTGGTGCGAAACCCGCGCGGCGTCCGATAACAGCCAAGGGCGACAGATGCACCCGAATTCCCGCATTGGGACAGCCGTCGTTGCGGTTTGAGGATGCGGCTTCAGGACTTTAGCCATGTTTTTCCGATTCGGCAGCGCGCTGGTTCTCGTGGTGCTCGTTTCAACGGCGGGGGTCGCGCTGGAAAAGCGAACTCTCGCGCTGCGCCGCAGTATGAGCCGGCAGCATTATCGAATGGACGTGCTGCGCGACGAATATGCGAAGATACGGCTGCGGACTCAGCAACTGGCCGGACCGCTGCGAACGGTTAACGCGCTGGATGCCGGAAAACTGAGCGTCGGCCGACCGCGAGAACCCAGTCCGTCGAACAAAGAGGAATTGCCGCTGTTACGCTGGCAGCGACCGATTTCCGATTGACGATTTTCGGCTTGCCCTTCACTTTTCTCAGAGTCAATGCCCACACAAAGTCACTGCCATTCGGATGCATTCCGATTTCGCCGGCGACGCCGGACACTGCTCGTCCTGCTTGCGCTGGCCTGGTTCGGGTTGGCGGGCCGGATGATCCAACTGCAATGGATCGATCGCAGAGAGTTTGCCGAGCTGGCGAACCGACAGCGCGTTTTTTACGAAACCGTTCCGGCCCGTCCGGGCGAGATCCTCGATCGTCATGGCCGGCTGCTGGCGACGACCATCTCCACCCGCAGCCTGTACATCGTTCCCGACCGCATCTCTCATCCGTCGCAGATCGTCCGACGAATTTCCGAGACGCTGGCCCTCGATGCCGATCGTCTGCTCAAGCAAATCTTGCGGAATCGGAACAAGAAATTTCTCTGGGTCAAACGCCGGCTCGAAGACAATCAGACCGAAAGGATCCGCAGGCTCGAACTGCCGGCTGAGACGTGGGGATTCCGAATGGAATATCTACGCCGGTATCCGCAGGGACTGCTGGCCGCTCATGTTTTGGGGCTGCGAGATATCGACGGCAACGGTCGCGGCGGGCTGGAAGAAAAATACGATCGGCTGCTCGGCGGCAGCGACGGCCGGCGGTTGCTGATTCGTGACGCACGGGGCCGCGTCATGGACGTCCGGGACAACACCATCGCAGCAGCCCGGCACGGGCGGACAATTGTGCTGAGCCTCGATGCCGTCATCCAGCTTGATGTCGAACGAGAGCTGGACCGACTGATGCGCACCTGGAAACCACATAGCGCCTGTGCGATCGTCCTTGATCCCCGCAACGGAGAAATCCTGGCGACAGCTTCGCGGCCGACGTTCGATCCCAACCATCCGGTCAACGTTCCAGATGCGGCATGGACGAACACGACCATCTCTGCCGTCTATGAGCCCGGCTCAACGATCAAGCCGTTCATCGTCGCCTGGGCGATCGATCGGGGTCTGCTCAAATCGCAGGAGACGTTCAACTGCCAACAGGGCGCGTATCAAATGGGTCGCCGTGTGCTGCACGACCATCACCCGTATGGCGAACTGAGCGTGACCGATATTCTCGTTAAGTCGAGCAACATCGGGATGGCGAAAATTGGTGAGCGGCTGACGAACGCGGGGTTGTACGAAGCGGTCGTCGCCTTTGGCTTCGGTCGCCGAACGGGCAGTGGACTGCCCGGCGAGCTCGCCGGCCGCGTTCGAGCGCTGAAAGAATGGGATTCCTATTCGACCGGTTCGATTCCAATGGGGCAAGAAATCGCGGTCACGCCGCTGCAGTTGATCGCCGCACATGCAGCGCTGGCGAACGGGGGCAAGCTGATCAGCCCGCAATTGGTGCTCCAAGGAGACGCAGGGCCGAGCGGAGATACCGCCGACTCTTCTCCTCGGATGTCAAAGGTCGTTGTCTCGCAGACGGTCACGCCGAAGACAGCGCGCTGGCTTGTGGAAGGCCCAATGAGAGACGTTGTTCGTCGCGGAACTGGAACAGAGGCACAATTGAAGGATTACGACGTCTTCGGCAAAACGGGAACCGCCCAGAAAATTGATCCGGCTACCGGTAAGTATTCCTCGAAACGGTACGTCAGCTCGTTTATTTGCGGCGCCCCCACAAACGATCCCCGAGTGCTGGTGCTGGTGCAGGTCGATGAGCCTTCGGCGGGCGGAAATCATTTCGGCGGCACAGTCGCCGCTCCTGCCGCTGCGCGAATTTTACAGAAAACGCTGATTCTGCTTCGCGTGCCGGCGAAAAATGGACCGATCCGCGCGGCGCGGCGGCTCTGATCGGGCGGCCATGGATCTGGTAATCACTTCTGGAGATTCGCCGAATCTCAACCGTCGCCACGGCCTTGAGATTTTCTTCGATACGTTCAGCTTCCGCTTCCTGTTCCGGCGCCAAACTGCTCTCGTCCATGACGGCCCTCCCTGGCAAAATCGCGTCAAAATCTAGCGGTTTCCCCACAAAGTTGATCCTGATCCGACGGAGAATGATTCCGATCCGACAGAGTCGTCGTGAAACGAAAACGTAGAATTCATCGTCCCGTGCTGACAAGCCTCGCACGATATCGTTGGGATAAGCTGCGCAAGCAGCATCAGATCGTTTTTCCCGAAGGAGTCTTGGTGCTCAACGAATCCGGGGCCGCGATCGTTCAGCACTGCGACGGACGATCGACAGATGAGTTGATCGCCACTGTTGGGTAGCAGTTTTCGCACGGAAATCGATCAGCAGACGTGTACACATTCCTGGATCGACTGGCGAGAAAGGGGCTGCTTCGCGATGCTGCAGACTCCTCATCCCTATTCACTCCTGGCTGAAGTGACCTACCGCTGTCCGCTGGGGTGTCCTTACTGTAGCAACCCGCTCGAACTGCGCCGCTACAGCGACGAGCTCGACACAGCCACCTGGAAGCGCGTGTTGGCAGAAGCGGTTCGTCTGGGAGTCGTTCAGGTACATTTTTCCGGCGGCGAGCCGTTGGTTCGCCGAGACCTGCCCGAACTCGTTCAGGAAGCCCGGCGGCTCGACCTGTATTCGCACCTGAGTACCAGCGGCGTTCAGGCTGACGACACCTGGCTCGAACGTCTTCAGGATGCCGGGCTCGATGCCTTGCAAATCAGCCTGCAAGACTCCCGCCCGGACCAAAACGATTGGCTGGCCGGTTGTCCCTCATTCGAAAAGAAGTGCCGCGCCATCCGGACGGCCAAACGGCTGGGGTTTTCGGTCACGATCAACGTCGTGCTGCATCGGCACAATCTGGACCGCATTGGGGACGTGGTCGAATTGGCCGACCGGTGGAGTGTGGACAAACTTGAACTGGCTCATGTGCAATACACCGGTTGGGCGTTTCGCAATCGAGCGGCGTTATTGCCCAGCCGCGCGCAGGTCGAACACGCAGAAGAGGTCATCGCACGGGCGCGAGAACGGTTGACATTGGGGGGGCTCCTGATGAGCCATCCCCCGGCAGTCCCCCCTTTTCCGAAGAGGGAAAGACCGGGGGAGTTCGCGGCGCAGCGGGGGCTTCGGTTCCCCTGGAAATCGTCCACGTGCTTCCAGATTATTTTCAACAGTTCCCCAAGGCGTGCCTGCAGGGGTGGGGGCGAGTCTTCCTGACCGTTGCGCCGGACGGAGCCGTCTTGCCTTGCCAGACCGCCCGTGAGATTCTCGGACTCGAGTTCCCCAACGTTCGGGAGACTTCGCTGGAAAAGATTTGGTTTGACACCCGGTGTTTCGGCGATTTCGCGGTACCGATTGGATGCCCGAGCCGTGCCGAAGTTGTGACCGGCGCGAGATCGATTTCGGGGGCTGTCGCTGCCAGGCGTTCCTGCTCACTGGCGACCCCGCTGCCACCGACCCGGTTTGTCATCTCTCCCAGCAACATCACCTGGTGGAACAGATCGTTTCTGAAACTGTCGCTGATCCAGCTTCGCTGCAGTTTCGCGTGAGTGCATTGTGAGTTGCTCGGCCAAATGGTCTGGCATGACTCCCCAACCTTTTTCCTCAGCTTTATCCTGTGGTCTCGAATTGTGGAAATGGCAGAGCAACTACGGTATGGTCGGTGTCTAGCAGATTGTTTCTGTGGACGTTCGTTTCCGTGGACGGTCCTCGCCCTTTTCGGGACACTGCTGCCATCACAATCATTAGGAGTGCAAACATGAGCATGACCAACAGTTCGATATCTGAGGGTCTATTGCGGGCCCTGCTACTGCTGGCACCGTGTCTGGTGTTGATGTCGGTTTCCGGCATTGCCGGCCTGGCCGAGAAGACCGGCCGGGTTTACGTCTACGTTTCGCTCGGCGGTGAAAACAAGATCGCGCTGTTCGAGATGAACCCGCAAACCGGCCAACTCACCAGCCAGCGAAACATCCCCCTTGAGGGTTCACCCGGCTCTCTGGCCGTCGATTCGACTCGCAAGTTTCTTTACGCAGCCATCCGCTCGGCCAACAGCGTGGCGTCGTTCCGCATTGATCCGCAGACCGGCGGGCTCGACCATCTCGGCACCGTTCCGGTGGTCGACAACCCGGTGTATGTGACGCCCGACAAAAAGGGACGGTTCTTGTTGACGAGTTATTACGGCGGCGGAAAAGCGGCCGTTTATCCAATCGGAAAAAACGGCGCGGTCGTCGGAGAGGCAACAGCGATTTGCTCGACCGATCGGAACCCGCACTCGATTATGGTCGATCCCTCGAACCGCTTCGTCTACGTGCCGAACACCGGGGCCGATAAGATCCTGCAGTATGCCTTCAACGAGCAAACGGGGGCCCTCTCACTGTTATCGACTCCGGAAGTCGCCACCGCGTCCGGGACCGGACCGCGACACATCTTCTTTCATCCGACGAAAAACTACGTCTACTTCGTCAACGAAAAAGGCAGCAGCGTGACCGGGTTCCACCAGGATCGCATGACCGGCAAGCTAAAAGAGTTCCAGACGATTTCGACGCTGCCGTCCGATTTCAGCGACGAGAACAGTTGTGCCGACGTCGAAATCACCCCGAACGGCAAGTTTCTGTACGCCTCGAACCGCGGCCACGACAGTATTGCCGGCTACTCCATCGACTTGTCGACGGGACGGCTAACGTCGCTGGGTCAGCAGCCCACCGAGAAGACCCCGCGCGAGTTCAACATCGATCCGACCGGAAACTATCTCTATTCGGCCGGCGAATCGTCGGGGCGGATGGCTTCATACCAGATCAATGCGTCGACGGGACAGCTCAAGCCGCTCAAGATTTACGACGTCGGTAAAGTTCCGTCGTGGGTGCTGCTGGTCAGCCTGCCTGCACCGTCCGCAGAACAATAGTCTGAAGAACAATAGATTGACAGCGCCCAACCCGGCGGAGCCGGTACCAAAAAAGTTGAGGGTCGAGAGCCAAGAGCCAGAAAGAGATGGGCCATCAACCGGATGATGCCAACCGTTCAACGATGTTTTCTTCCGACTTCGGACTCTTGGCCCTCGACCGGTCGAATTCCTGACCATTTTGCGAGGGATTTCGTTGAAAAGGTACTAACGTCGACAGCCCGCCGTTTAGCGGGTCCCCGTGTCCGGTGTCGTTGAGACAGCCTGGCCGTTGGCTGGTTCCCCGAACGTATCGGTCAGCGGCGCCACGCTTGGCGGTGTCAGCTCAGCGTTTTTTCCCCGCGTGTCGCCTGTGCTGGGGGCCTGTGCCGGCAAGTGGCGATCACGATCCGCCGGTCCCGAAATTGCGGCCGGTGTCGGTCCGGTCGGCAAGCTACTGGCGGCTGCGGTCGAGCGAAGACCAACAGAGGCCAGATTCACTCGCATACTGTGTTTCAAGCGAACTCGCTGCGACGACTCCGGCCCGGCGATCATTAGGATTTCGTCAATGGCATAATTGCTGGAATCCTTGACGAGACGGATGCGAGCGCCCCACTGGTCGTCGCCCAGAATCACGATCGCCTCGTCGCCGCCAACTCTGATTGCTGAAAGCTTCATCTGCAGAAACCGTGGTGCTGCGTAACCGATATCGGGGACTCTTTTTGTTTGCTTCCAGACGAGCCGGTTAAACTCAGCCGACGACGTTCGCTGCAAAAGGCCGATGTTCCCCGTCTCGATCCCGATGATGAAATTCCGGACGGGCAACATCATTTCAAGCGTTGCCTTCAACGAGGCGGGCCGATCGACCACCGGAAGAAGAACATCGTCGACCCGAATCTTCCCGCCCTGGTCGCGCAGAACGTAGGTGACCTCGCGGGAACCTTGCATCACGGTGATCTGGGTTAAGGCTCCCTGGAATTTCGTCGAAATGGCGTGCGGCGTTTTGTTTTCGAGTTCCGAGAGCGGTAGCTCTTTGAGAGCGGCTTCGTCAACAAACTGCCAGACACGATTGTTGAAGTCGGAGCTGGCCGTCTTTCTCAGCATCGTTGGACGCCGCTGACGGAGCGCTTCGCTGAAGACTTGCATGACGGCGTGTGCTGTCAACGAAGCCGAAAGTCGCTTCTCCTGACCTGTGCCGTCGAGTTCGTAGATTGTCACCTCATCCACGCGGTACTGCAGAGGGGCATCTGCGTCAGTTCCTGCAAGGTCACGGACGAGATTGATCTTGACGGTTTCGGCCCTTCGGCGAATTACGAAGTCTGCCCGGCGGTCCTGCAGGCTAACCTCGAAGTCCTTGGCGATGTTTGTGGGACCGGGAAGTTCAATGCTGCTTAGGTCGGCCACCGCGAGACTTTCCCTGAAGAAACGCTCTGTACAGGTCTTGGCCAGCGCCGGTTTGTCGCCAGATTCATAGGCTAAGAGAAATGAGACTGTCGCGCTGATCGCCACCGCAAGTTTTGAGACCGAGGGAATGTGCTTTCCATCGTTCGCCGATTCAACGGCCACGTCGCTGACCTTCCAGGCATCATTCTGCAATCGGCACGACAGGACCATATCGCCGTCAGAGCCCGGCAGCCGAACGACCGCTACATCCTGGTCCATTTGAACGTCGGGCCGCAGCTTCGCATCGGCCGGCTGATTGCCGACCATCCGATCGGTCAAGCTCGCCAAGAACTCAGGGGGCAGTTCGCCCAACTGCCTGCCGAGTTCGGGTGTCGTCTTCGATAGCAGTTCTTGGTGAGTCCCGGCGCGCCAGGCATCCAGGAACTCTCGCAGGGAGAGCAACAGGTCCATTTGCTCGGTGACGGATTTGGTCACTTTGAGACCTTCGCGAGTCTGCCGGACGAGGACCTCATCGACAACCCATTTCTTTGTTTTCGGTTCACGAGTGAGCCGGTACTGCTGCCTCCGCTTGCGTTTTCCAACTTCGACCGTGACCAGTTTTACGGTCGGCGAAACGTCTTCGACTTCGGCGATTGAGACATCTCCCTTCGGCAGGCGGAGCAGCTTGAAATCGTCGATGGCAATATCTTTGCGCAATGCCTTCTGCGAGAATTCATCGGACGAATGGTCCTTCAGGGCCGAAAGGTCCTGCTTCTCGAGGGCCGACACCCATCCGGTGATCGTCTGTCGTTCATAGAAGTTGGCGCACCCTGGACACATCCAGAAATTAGACGCAATGAGCAACACTGGAAGGGTAATACGAGACATGGCGTCTCCGTTCCCGGCTGGACAACTGCCGGAGGAAAAGTGCGAGTGGGCACGTCAAATGAATGGGGAAAGCAGAGAGAGGATTGGGGCTTGTCGCAGATTTTGCGTGTGAGGTCAAGAGTGTTCTGAGGTCGTTTGCTCTGAGGTTCTGAGAGATGCGAGATAAGGTTTGCGCGAGGCAACACCGCGCCAGATCATCTCCAGTCGAAATGCATCTCAACAGCGTAAGTCAGAGAAAAATCCAACTTTTTGGCCTATGCTGCGTCGGAGACGCCAGGCCTACTGATGCGATTGATGCTCTTGCGCAGTAAATCGATCGTGGACCGATCCGCACCTGATTGCTCCAGCGATTTGAGTAATTTTCGGTAATCTCGTTGAAACGATTTCGGCGTGGCGTGTCCATGAACCCCTTCGCAGTCGATGATCCACAATTTCCACACATTGGCAGCGATCCGTGCGGGGAAGAAGTGTCTGGTGGAAGTCCCCCGCCATGCGAGTCCGGTCTCGTGGATTGTCCGCATCATCGAGACCATCTCGTCGAAAATCTGCTGCTGGATCTGGCGGGGCAGACGCTGCCAACTGCCTTGCTGGAACATCTCAAAAACCGATTGCTTGGCGGGGACCGCGCGAACGATCACCGCCGATCGAAACGAGAAAAGTCCACGATGAAATAGCGCCAGACGTTCGGGAACGTTTAATCCCAGTGGCTCGATTCGCCCGAGGCCGTCCCATTCCCGCGCTGGCAGGCTCTGCAACCACTGGCCCGTTTTGAGATCGGTCATCCGCGGCCAAAGTCGCAGCCGTCCCCAGTTCATCTTGACAAAAACGCGGACCGATCGGCCGGCGGAATCAACAAGCTCCCTGCTCCAGACCGTCCGACCAGTATGACGGCAGCCCGCCGTGGCCCCTGCCGAGAACACCGCGTCGAGGTCACCTAATCCGTTACGGACCAGCAGCAGACGCGCATCATCGGACGCGAACACCGTGCGAGCTGCTGTATGAGACAAGTTGTCTGCGAATCGTGGCATTATCTTAGTGCGGTTGAGGCCCGGCCGAGGCTACGATGCCGTCACGAATCGGGCCTGCCGCGCACAGCCAACCGTCACCGGAACCGGCCACGAAGTTCATCGAGCAGTCGAAAACGTCCTGCGTGACCGCCCGCTCAGCCGGCGGAGTTTAGCGGAGAAATGCTGTTTTAGCAAGATGAATTGCTCGATGCGCTCGGCTCGATGGGCACACAGCGGCAGCAACGGGGCTTGTGATGGTGGAAAGCTGACTCACGAACACTGGCTGGAACTGCCGTCGCTTACTGCAGAGACTTTTCTAGGCTGGGGTCGAGCGCGATGGCCCGTTTCAGATCGCGGGCCGCCTGTTTTTCGTCGCCTTTCTCTTTCAACGCCCGGGCGCGCATCAGATAGGCCTTGGCAACCGAGGCGTCGAAGCGTTTGGCCTGTGTGTAGTTGATAATGGCCCGCTCGTAGTCTCCCTTTTGCATCCAAGCGTCGCCGCGGATAGAGTGGGCCTCGTGGTGCGGCTCGAGTTGAATCGCCTTGTCGCAGTCGGCAATGGCCCGGTCGTAATCGCCCGTTTCGAACCAGAAGGCCGCACGGGCCGAGAAACCCCGTGCGTAGTTCGGATCGATTTTGACGGCGCGGTTGAAATCGTCCAGCGCAGACTCTTGGTCGCCCCCTTCTAGGTTGTGCCGAGCCCTCTCGACGAATTTTTTGGCGTGTTTCGGTCGGCGTGCGATCTTCATATTCAGTACTGTCAATTTCTTCAACCATTCCAATTTGGCTGCGTCGGCTCTGGCTTCCGAGATCATGTTCAGCATCAGATAGGCTTCGCGCCGCTGCTGATACAAAACAGGGTTGTTCGGGCCGCGAGCGATTCCCTCACTCAAGCTGGCGACCGCTTTTCGGTAATCATTCATCGCAAAGTAAACCAATCCCAGATTGTTGTATGGATTGACTTTGTCGGGATTGAGCTGGATTGCCTGTTCGAAGTCTTGGATCGCTGCCGGATTACGGCCGGCCCGAAAATAGGCGAAACCGCGATTGTTCAACGTATCGACGCGGTTCGGATCGATCTGGAGCAGTTTGCTGAAAGTGTCTATGGCCTGTTGGTGTTCTTCTTTGGCGAGATACGCCAAGCCCAGAAACTGCAACGACTCCGGATTCGTCGGATCGAGCCGAACCGACTTCTTCAAATCGACGATGGCTTGATCGGCGCTGCGGTGGCTCAGGTAGAAAAAGCCTCGCGAGTAGTGCAGACGGGCGTTGTTCGGCGAAAGCCGGATCGCGGTTTTGTAGTCGGCAAGAGCGCTGGCGTCCTGCCCCATCATCGAATAGGCGCGGGCCCGTTGGTAGTAGGCGTTCCAACTGTTCGGTTCGAGTTGAACGGCCTGACTAAGAAGCTGAGCTGCCTGTAGAAATTGCCGCTGCTCGATAAGGCTTTCACCCCGTTTGACAAGAGTTGCGGCGTCCGTTTCTCCGGAAATATTCGAGGTTTTCTGAGACGGTTTTTCGCTGACCGTCTTTTGGGTTGTTGCGGCAGTCGGATCTTCACCGGTCGAGGCCGATTGTTTCGAGTCCCCTTCAGAACCACAACCGGCAAGAACGAGCAAACCGGCCAACAGTGTGACTTTGCGCATTTTCATCCTCCCAAGCGGCAGGCTCGAATTTGGCATCAACACTAATGATTTGCGGCGAGAGAAAGGCGAAGTGAAGGGGACGGACTTGTACCGAGCGCGGCCGTCGATGTCAATGTCTTTCGGCAGTAGAGTTCAAAAGTTCAGAGCCAGACGATTTCCTACACTTGACTCTCGATCCTTGACTCTCGACAAATGGAAGCATTTGGAACTCAACCACTTGCTTACATCGATACTTTCGTTGTCGATGTGGATTTCGTAAGTGCCTACGCGTCGTTTCGGAACTGCGCCCGGAAGACGTGGCCGCTTCGCGGCAGTTGAGTCAAGAGTCGAGAGCCAGAAATCGTCTGGCTCTGGACTCTCGACAGAATTCATCAGGGATCTACCATGTTCAGCAAAGTTACCAACATGTTGGAGTCAGTTTCAAAACCATAAATTACTAAATGAATGGCAGGCAATTTGCGTACCAGAGTGAGTGAAAGGAGGCACTCACATGGTTATTTCCCTGTCAATACGGCCGCCACGTCGGCGGCCGA
>CAUZTK010000092.1:0-12274 GCA_963582395.1 Planctomycetota bacterium
TCCGCAATTGGACACCGAGATCGGCAAAGATGATGTCGCCCTGTTCGTTGGCTATAACTGGTATCCTCCCCGACTTGCCAACACGGTCGACAAAGCCGGGGGAAAGCAAATTCTCTGTTTCACGCTCGTCCAGGAAGTGCCTCCCAAACCCGCGGTGTATGGAGAGGTGGGAGAGCTCTTGCACCCCACTTCGTTCGACCAGCTTCCACAAAGCAAGAATCGCATCTACATCGATTTGAAATTTGCCCAGTATAACGCCGTTCTGAAAATCCCCGATTATCCGATTCCGGCTTTAGAAACCTCTGCATTTGCAGAAGACGTCGTGTATTGGCATTTGGTGGCCGATACAGTTGAGCTTCTTAGCCAGGGGTCGAAGTAGGATCGGTGTGATGGCTTGACGGGGACGCCCGAGAAACAATCGGGATTAATCCATCCGTCGTCCCATCACTTCGGCGACGCTGTGGCAACCCTCCATAGCTTCGCGGAACTGGTCAGGCGTCAACGATTGCGCACCGTCACTCAGCGCTTTCGACGGATCGGGATGCACTTCGAGCAGCAGCCCATCGGTGCCGACGGCAATCGCGGCCGCACATATTGGTGGTACCAGCGCCGCCAACCCCGTTCCATGACTGGGATCGACAATGACCGGCAAATGAGTTCGGGCTTGGAGATATGGAACCGTGGCCAGCGGCAGCGTAAAGCGGGTATGACTTTCGAACGTGCGGATGCCGCGCTCGCAAAGAATGACCTGCGTGTTGCCTTGGTCGAGGATGTATTCGGCCGCTAGCAGGAATTCGTCGATGGTGGCCGACGGGCCCCGTTTGAGCAGGATCGGTTTGTCGGTTTCGCCGACCGCCTGCAGCAGGTGATAGTTCTGCATGTTGCGGGCGCCGATCTGCAAGACGTCGGCATAACGAGTCACCATCTCGACGTGGTGCGGCGTCATGACTTCGGTGACAATCGCCAGTCCGGTCAAATCGCGAGCGGCAGCCAACAGTTTCAGCCCCTCTTCCTTAAGACCCTGGAACGAATAGGGGCTGGTGCGCGGCTTGAAGGCGCCGCCTCGAAGACCTTGGGCCCCCGCCTCCTTAACTTGAACGGCGACCTGGAGAATCTGATCTTCGCTTTCGACCGAGCAGGGGCCAGCAATGACACCGATGTTGCCACCACCGACCGTCAAATCGTGGGCTCGGACGACGGTCGGATCGCTTTTGGTTTCCGCACTGGCCATCTTGTACGGGGCCAGAATCGGCACCACCTTTTCGACCTCGTCACACAAGGCCAGCGTCTCTTGTTCGCCGTTTCGCTTCTCACCGATTGCAGCCACTACCGTTCGTTCGGTGCCCACAATCACGTGTGCTTTTAATCCCATCTCTTCGACCTTCCGGGCAATCTGCCGGACCATCTCTTCTGTCGCGTTCGGTTTCATTACAACAATCATGACAATTTCTCGCGAGGTGTCCTGTCTTGGGCACAGACGTCGTCGTTGACGAAACGACCCATCTTTCGGTGACCAGTCACGCCTTGTTTGGTGAACCGCGGCCCACAGCCGCCGACAACAAAAAAAAAGCCCTGAAACCATTCGATTTCAGGGCCTGGGAAACTTTGGGTTGAAGAATCGATTCAACACGGTCCGTTTCTCGTCCGGCCCCGACCCGGAAACCAAAAATAAAAGCCCCACCACGTTTCGGAAAGACCGAGATCGACGCGGCAACGGATTTTTTCGGGACCAAACGAATACAACACAACTAACATTCTTTCGCAGTTTTTAGAAGTCCACTCCTCTCCAGAATGGAGTCATTGCTCCTTCAACAGCATCCTACCTTCTCGTCGTCCGCAAAGTCAATGCTTCGGTTCACGATCTCAGGGCTGGTCAGTGTTTCAAACTGGATGAAGGTGACCGAACGAGGGGTTTTGGCCCATCGATAAGAGCAACCTGTTCAGCACCACCGATCTGCATCAATCCGCAACTATCTTTTCTGGAGAGGGCCAGACCCCTGCACGAGACCCCAGATTGTAAAACTGACCAGCCCTGGGCTCTCTCTGGCCCATAGGGGACTCCTGAGTTTCAGTTGCAATGCCATCGACCGAACGGAATCGGCCAAACGGCCGGCGTGCCTTCCGAGTGCGCTGCATGGAAGGAGAGGCCCGTTTGTCGGATCGATTTCAAAAGACTGAAATCGTGAATGGCATCAGCCGGAAATGTTGAAAGTACGGCGTCGGAAATTTTTCGTTGACAGATCGAATGAATCGGGCTCAGTGGTTGCCTCGCCGGAAATGTCAGTCGCGCGCTGAGTAAAATCAGGTTCCAGGCGGTGTTGCTCACATCGGAGTCCCTGTGCGAGAGTTGGTCCTGTCCGAATTGCAAAGCCCGGTCCGCGTTGACGGCGAAGTTTTTGACCTCGTACCGGACTACTAGTGGGCCCAAGAGCAGATCTGTCCAACATTCGGTCTTACGGCGGATCCGATTGACCTCGCGAAGCCGATCCGGGGGAACGTCAGGTCCGCTGACCATCAGGTTAAGTGCCAAATAACGCGTCTGCAGGTATCCAGCCAGAATATGTCGTGCCAAGGGTTCCGTGCGTTGCTGGCACTGCCGTTGATCAGCCGCCGTCAGCACGGCTGCCCAAACACGCGCCAGGACATCGGAAACGAAGAAGTCCACCAACAGCGACTCCGTTCGACGCCAAATTCGGCGACGGCCGACCGCCGACGAAGACTCGATCTCGACGGGATAACGGACCAGTTGACGCATCCAGTCGAACAAACGACGTTGCGAATGAACCCAGAAATCCTGGATTGCGCTCTCAGGAAGTTGTTGGGGCGTTTCGATCACCTGATCGCTTTGCTTCGAGACGAGCGCCGCCAATTCTACCGTATGCCTGAGATTCACAAGCCTCTCCACCACGATTCAATCAATAACCAGCCCTAAAATTCGGTTCTTGAAGATGGTAATCGGAGACGCAAACCGGGTGCCATCGACGGCGTTTCGTCCATCTTAGACGCAACTTTCGCGGCCCCTTATAGTTGAGACGGTTGAGTCTCTGCCAAGGCACGACGCCCCGCTGTTGCGGGGAACGTACATGTCGCCGGAAATCAACATGGCCCGGGTTATTCATGAGGTGTCCGCTCGACTAATACAAGCACGAAGCGCAAGCGAGTGTGCACGGCATGGACTCACTCGCTTGCGCTTAGTGCTTGTGTGCGCGGCGTTTTGGGCAAGATAGTCGCAACGCCTTTTCACCACTTTTCTTGCGCGAGTTAAGGATCGCCTCATGAATAATCTGGGATAGCCATTGTCTCGATTTCGCGCTCAGCCAGCTTGACCGGAAGACCGTACAGATTCGCCGTAGCCGTAGCTCGCCTTGTCGCAAACCCTAAAACCACGGCAGCCGCTTGAGGGGGATCGCCAGGCGGAATAGACTGGTCCTGGATACCGATCTTTGATCGAATCCGCTTGAACGAAGCAGGGCCGGCTCGCCGACGTGGAGCACGGCGGATGTTGAATCTTGAAACGCTCTGAGCGCCCATGAACCAGACGTCGCCGCTGTTGAGTTTCCCCGGACCCGATTTTGAACCGCTCTGCACCGAACTGGAGCATATGACCGGTCGATTAGACGACGAGGAGTCGTGGCCGGGCTGGCAGTTCGAGCGACTGGCTTCGGCCGGCGTTCTTGGTTGGGTCATTCCTCGGCAGTACGGCGGTTCTGAAATTGCTCCGCATGAGCTGACTTTGGGCTACGAGCGTCTCGCGTCCGCCTGTTTGACGACAAGCTTTGTGCTCACCCAGCGCAATGGGGCCTGTCAGCGGATTGCCAGCTGCGATAACGAACAACTGAAAGCAGAACTGCTGCCGGGGCTGTGCGCGGGAGAGACGTTCGCCACGGTCGGCATCTCGCACCTGACGACCTCTCGGCAGCACCTTCACCGCCCCGCCGTTGAGGTAGAATTTTCCGGTTCGAAGTTGACGTTCCGCGGCAGCATTCCCTGGGTCACCGGTGCCAAACATGCCAATTACATTGTAACCGGAGGCAGGTGTGACGACGGCCTACAGGTGCTGGCGGTTATTCCCGCTGATTTGCCGCGAGTCAACATGCAGGAGCCGCCAGCGTTGCTGGCGCTCAATTCATCGCAGACCGGATCGGTTGAACTCGACGGCGTCGAACTCGACGAGCGCTACCTGATTGCCGGACCGGTTGAACGAGTCATGACCAGGGGCAAGGGGGGTGGCACCGGCTCGCTAACAACATCTGCGCTGGCGGTCGGAACGGCTGCTGGGGCGCTGCGACAATTGAAACAGGAAGCCGAAACACGGCCCGATCTTGTCGAGATTTATGAGTCGATCCATGAGGAACGCGGGCGGCTCTCGGCTGACATACACGAGCTATCGCGGGCCAATTCGACCGACGAAGCGCCCGCTCACACGGCCGAGTCGGTCCGCCAGCGAGCCAATTCGCTTGTTTTACGGGCAACGCAGGCTTACTTGACGGCATGCAAAGGAGCCGGCTTCGTCAAGGGACACCCCGCCGAACGGCTGGTCCGCGAGGCCATATTCTTTCTCGTCTGGTCTTGTCCGCAGCCGGTCCTGACAGCGGCGCTCCGAGATTTCGCCTGTCTGATCGAGTCGTAGCTGTCTCTTGGGCTTTCCCGTCGCTGACGCTGGAGTTTGATTGAAGCGGCCGGTGCTGGTTCCTTGACTATTCCAGATGGCTTTTGGCCTGAATCTGACAAGCCGAGTGCGTGAAAGCATCGACTCCGTGGAGTACAATGTGCGAATGATTTCACCGGTGGTGAGGGACGTTGTTTCCAGAATTTTAGTTTCCAGGTCCCGATCGGGCGAAATCTCGGGCCAGAATAAATCCGCCGCGCATTCGAGAATCTCATGACTTTGATTCGCCCGCATCGGAATAGATGCTATCGCCCTGTCTTGGGACTTGCAGCCGTCGCTTGCGCGCTTGTCAGTCAGCCGGCGAAAGTTCGTGCCGATGAAGAGCGTCTCGCGACAAAGCCCAATGCAGCCGCCGTCAAGTTCTTCGAGACCCGCGTTCGGCCGGTCCTGGTCGAACGCTGTTACAATTGCCACGGACCCGATACAGAGAACGAGGCGGGACTTCGGCTCGATTCGCTGGCCGAGATGCTGAAAGGCGGCCGATCGGGACCGGCCATCAAACCGGGCAATCCGAAGCAAAGCCTGCTGATCCTGTCTGTCAATCACAATGGTCCGGTGCAGATGCCGCCCAAAACAAAGCTGCCGCAGCTGGAAATCGCCGTACTGACCAAGTGGGTGAAGATGGGGGCGCCGTGGCCGAATGCCAAGCAGCCATCCCGACCGAATGCGACGAGTCGCGGCCCGGTTCAGTTCAGCGAAGACCAGAAATCGTTTTGGGCGTTTCAGCCGGTTGTCGAACCGCCACTGCCACGGGTCCGTCAGGCCGACTGGCCGCGTTCTCCGCTGGACCATTTCGTCCTGGTCGCGCTGGAGGCAAAAGGGCTGACGCCCGCACCGTCTGCCGGCAAGCGGACTTTAATTCGCCGGGCGACGATCGACCTGCACGGTCTGCCGCCGACACCGAAGGAAATTGAAGCGTTCCTTAGCGACGATTTTCCGGATGCGTTTGCCACGGTTGTCGACCGACTACTGGCTTCGCCGCGGTACGGGGAACGCTGGGGCCGGCATTGGCTCGACGTCGTCCGCTATGCTGACTCGAACGGCATGGACGACAACATGGCCTACGTCGATGCCTGGCGGTATCGCGACTACGTCATCTCCGCTTTCAACAAGGACAAACCGTACAACCGGTTCGTGCAAGAGCAATTGGCCGGTGACCTGTTTCCACCCGCTGATGGGGACGCCCCCTACGAAGGGTTGATCGCGACCGGGTTTCTGATGATCGGCCCGAAGATGTTGGCCGAAGACGATCCGGTCAAACAGCAGATGGACATCGTGGATGACCAAATCGACACCGTCGGGCGGGCGTTTTTGGGACTGACGCTCGGTTGCGGCCGCTGCCACGATCACAAGTTCGATCCCTTTCCGACGGCCGACTACTACGCACTGGCCGGCATCTTCAAGAGCACTCTTGTGATGATGTCTTATCGTGTTGACTCGAAGTGGAACTCACGCGCCCTGGGCGACGCGGGGTTGGAGAGACGGTTGAGCGATCTGGAACAGCAGGTTGATGCGCTGGACCGGGCCATTGTACTGGGCAACTTCGTCAACCGGGAAGGGGAGCGAAAGAAACTGCAGGAACGTCTGTCGGCCGTCACTAAGGAATACGCGACGATCCCCAAAGCCATGGCCGCCGAAGAAGACCGGCCCGAAGACCTGCAGGTGTTTTTGCGGGGCAACCACCTCACCCGCGGGGAGTTGGCGCCGCGAGGATTTCCACGCATCTTGGCTGGCGAAAAACGGCCGGCTCTCGGCAAAAAGGAGAGCGGCCGGCGCCAGTTGGCCGAGTGGATGACCCGTCCCGATCATCCGCTGATCGGACGGGTGATGGTCAACCGCATCTGGAAAGGGCATTTCGGCCACGGCATTGTCCGCACTCTGGACAATTTCGGCCGGCTCGGCCAGCGGCCCGACAATCAACCGCTGCTGGACTGGCTCAGCTCGCAGTTTGTGAAGAGGGGATGGTCGATTAAGTCGCTGCACCGCTTGATCATGCGGTCGAGCACCTATCAGATGAGCACCAGGCATCAGGCCCGTGCCGCCGTCATCAATACGCAAAACCGACTGCTGTGGCGGATGAATCGTCGCCGCATGGAAGCCGAAGTCATCCGCGATTCGCTGTTGGCCGTCAGCGGACAGATCGATTTCCGCATGGGCGGCCCGGTGCTGAACGACAAAACGTTTGTGATTCTCTCGGCAGCGGCGCTCAAGGATGCGGCCCTTTACCGCTCCGACCGGCGGAGCGTCTATCTGCCGGTGCTGAGAAGCGGTCTGTACGACGTTTTTCAGGCCTTCGATTTTCCCGACCCGGCGGTGGTCAGCGGTCAACGCTCTAGCACCACCGTCGCCCCTCAGGCGCTGTTTATGATGAACGGCGACCTGATGAGCGGGTCGTCAAAACAGTTGGCCGCCCGGCTGCTGACAAGGACCGGGTGGGATGACGAACAACGGGTCCGCGCCGGATACGACATTGTGTACGGCCGACCGCCCACACAACTGGAAATCGGTGACTGGCTGAGTTTTGTCGCGCAGTACACGGCGGCGCTCGACGGGAGAGACGTTGACCCGGCAACCCAGCGTCTGCAGACTTGGCAGGCTGTCTGTCGGGTGCTGTTGTCCTCGAACGAGTTCATCTACGTGGAGTAGATCATGCGGCAGTCCCTGGTGTGCAACCGTCGGGAAACGCCCGTCTCCCGACGAGACATGCTTCGCAAGATGGGCGCAGGGTTCGGCAGTTTGGCTTTGTCGGCGTTGCTGGCGGAAGAGTCCGCGCAGGCGACAACGGCCTATCCGCTGGCGCCGAAAGTACCGCATTTCACCCCGCAGGCCAAGCGGGTAATCATGCTGTCCATGTTCGGTGGGCCGTCACACATCGATTCATTCGACCCCAAACCAATGCTAACCCGCGACAGCGGAAAACCGTTGCCCTTCGACGGACCGCGTGTGCTGTCGTTTCCCGAACGGCACGGGAATCTGGTCGGCTCGCCGTTTCGGTTCAAGCGGCATGGCGAGAGCGGCACGCCGCTGAGCGAATTGTTCCCCCATTTGGCGGGCGTCGTCGATGAGCTGTGCATCATCAATTCGATGCATTGCAGCAACTCGCGTCACGGCGGGGCGGTACTGGAATGGCATACCGGAACCGACACGTTCGTCCGGCCGAGTATGGGCTCCTGGATTACCTATGGACTGGGCAGCGAGAACCAGAACCTGCCCGGATATATCACCATCTGTCAGGCGCTCAGCCAGGGCGGAGCGAACAATTACGGTTCCGCTTTTCTGCCGGCCGTTTACCAGGGAACTCCGCTGGGACACAGCGGCGTCCCCGCCAAGGATGCCAAAATCCCCTTTATCACTGGCAGCGAGAACCGCCCCGAACTTCAGCGGCTGGAACTCGACATGCTCGGCAAACTGGGACGCCGGCAGATGCAGCGAATGGGGGTCGACCTGGAATTGGAAGCCCGCATCGCCTCCTTCGAGTTGGCTTTTCGGATGCAGATCGCAGCCCCCGACGTGCAGGATCTTTTGGGCGAAACCAAGGCCACGCGAAAACTCTATGGTTTGGATGACTCGGCAACCGCCGACTTTGCTCGGCAGTGTTTGATGGCCCGCCGATTTTCAGAACGGGGCGTGCGGTTCGTACAGTGCAACAGCAACGGCTGGGACCATCACAGCGACCTCAAAAAGAACATGTCGAAAATGTGCCGATCCATCGACAAACCGATTGCCGGCTTGATCCGCGATCTGAAGTCGCGGGGACTGCTGGACGAGACATTGGTCATCTGGGGTGGCGAGTTCGGCCGCACACCGGTCGCCGAAAACGCCAACGGTCGCGACCATAACCCGCACGGTTTTACGATGTGGCTGGCCGGCGCTGGCGTGAAGCCGGGCATCACCTACGGAAAAACGGACGACTACGGCTACTATGCCGTCGAAGACAAGGTCCACTTCCACGACCTGCACGCCACAATTCTTCAGCTCCTCGGTTTCGACCACTTGAACTTGACCTACCGCTATGCCGGCCGCGGTTTCCGATTGACCGACGTCCACGGTGAAGTGATCGACGGAATTCTGAGTTGAATTCAGCAAAATCTGCTGAAAACATGCGGTCTTATTCTGTCGGTGGAAACGGATTGCGGGAAGAACGTAAAAAAACAAAAATCTGGGTCTTTTGAATGGCATTTTATTCCCCAAATCGATTACACTGACTCGATTAATAAGCCTGTTGCTTCAGGTAATGGGGTAAGTTCTTTTGTAATCAGCATCTATCGGCGAGGATGAAGGTTAAGGGATGTATCCAGCGCTCATGGTAGAATTAGAAGCTGAAGTCGATCCGATCGAGGAGATTCGTCTGCGGACTTGGGCCCGAGAGCATTACGCGCCCCCGGCGGACCGTGAAGAAACTTGGCATCCGGTCGTTTTGGATGAAATGAGCCGAAAAGATCGCGAGAGCTGCTGATTGCCCGTCTCGCCGAAAATGTTCCGGACGGTTCGCAGGGGGGGATAGCTTGACGGCTGACCGTCTGCCGTACGTCTGGACAATCCGTAAAATTTGGAAAATTCGCACGCCCGAGCGATGTTCGCTCGGGCGTTTTTTCGTCGAAATGACTGCAGACGAAACAAAGTCGACTGGATGAATCAGGGATGAAGGCTTGACTCTGACTCATCCTTCCAACTTTCTTCCAACGACACGGTTTCGGCCCCCCCATCGTACAGTCGAAAGCCATCGGGTCCGGCTGAGGCCGTCGTTACCGTCGAATCTGCCGAGCGGGTTGTGCTCGGTTTGCCGTCCTTGGTACGTCGGATGTGACCACACCGCCGTTTTTCCAGTTGGCGACCGTCCAGTACGGTTGCGTGACCACAACACTGCTTCCCAGATCCCGCAGCACCTCGTCAAATGACTCGATCGTGATGCTTCGGTTCGGAATCACCCGTTGCAGTACGAAGCGGCGATTGCTGGAAATATAAGCGAAAAACTTACCATTTCCGAGTCGGTCGTTCTCAGACAACAAGCGCAGCAGAGCACTTCGGGGGACCTCGGCGGCCGAACGGGTAATTTCGTCCAGCCAAGCCATCACCCAAATCGATTTTCGATCCTGGCTGAGGACGGCCGACATCGACAGATTCCATTCCTGCCCCTTGTGAACTTCGGGAAAACTGAAATCGAACCGCTTGTCTTGTTTTTCCGGCTTCAGGCTCATCGCCGACAGCAAATGTTCCAGAGACCGGTCCGACAACTGACCACGCGAAGCGGACTGGGCATCGGCGGGATTCAGCAACGGGCCGCCCAGTATTGCCAAGGCGGCAACGGCCGCCACAAACGCACTTAGCACAAACCAACCACGCAGTGAAATTCTCATGCTTTGACACTCCTTTGTCAAAACCGCGGGAAAGTTTTCAGCCGACGAATGTGGCGTCGGCAACGACCCTTTTGGAAATCGAGCTTGACCGACGTCTGGCCTGACCGACAAGTCGGTTCCGCAGCTACCTCGGGTTTTAGGCCGAAAAGAGGTGATCCAGGCAAATTTGCGACCAGCTTTCGAACTGGTCGCGATCTTTATCGCACTGGGCAGGTGTGGCAAAGCCCGCTTCTATGATCGACTTCTCACGGGGTCGAACTTTGGATGAGTCGAGGTCAAAAATGTGGACGATTCCCAAATGGACTTTTCCGACTTCGGTCTGGTCGTCGTTGATAAGACCCACGAGTTGTTCGCGATAAGTCGTGTCCAAATAAACCTCTTCGTCGATTTCGCGGCGCATGCCCTCTTGGTAAGCCGAATCAGACTTGCCTGCATCCGAGGCGGAAATATGCCCGCCGATGCCGATCGAACGCTTTTGTTTCAGCCGTTCTTCGCCGCTTGCTGCGCCTCGCTCATAAGAGAAGAGCCGCTCGCCGTACCGCAGAATGCAATAGGGGATGAGCTGCTTGTAGCTGGGATCGTCCTCGACCTCGTCGCGGGGCCGGTAGCTGGTGTAAGCCGGATCGAGCAGAGTCTTTAGATACGGTTCCGTCCTCTCAGAAAACCCCTGAAAGTAACCAATTTCGTGAAATAACAACGTCGGAACGACGAGTACATGTTCGACTTGTTGACGGCTCAGGAGCATTCAAGATTCCTTTCGGGTGGGTACGCAGCAAGCAGTCCTTCAGTTGTCAGTTTCCGGTCAGCAGCTCACGCACTTTGCCGCCGATATCTGGCGAACGCATCAGTGTTTCGCCGACCAATATGGCCCGAATGCCCGCTTGCTGCAGACGCAAAACGTCATCGCGCGTTTGAATTCCGCTTTCGCTGACGAGTATCGTCTCGGCAGGGACGCGGCTGACGAGCCGGACCGAATGTTCCAGAGACGTGGTGAAGGTGCGCAGGTCTCGATTATTGATTCCAAGCAACGGCGGATCGAGCCGCAGCACGCGGTCGAGATTTTCTGGGTCGTAAATCTCCACGAGCGATTGCATTCCCAATTCGGCTGCGTAGCGGTCAAGATCTGCGAGCGTGTCCCCATCGAGACATTCGGCGATCAGCAGCACGCAGTCGGCGCCGGCGACGCGGGCTTCGAGCACCTGGTAGCGGTCGAGCACAAAATCCTTCCGCAACACCGGAATCGACACTTCTTGACGAATCGAGTGCAGAAAGTCAAGGTGCCCCCCAAAAAAATGTTCGTCGGTCAACACGCTGATGCAAGCTGCGTTGTGTTCTTCGTAGATCTTCGCAATCGTGACCGGGTCGAAGTCTTCACGGATCAGCCCGGCGGAGGGCGAAGCTTTCTTCACCTCGGCAATCAATCCGATGCCGGGCGCTGCCGACAGCGCGGCTGCGAAATCCCGAGCCGGAAATGCGGTGGCTAACCGATCTTCGAGCGCATCGGCCGGGCGCAGCCGTTTGGCTTCTTCGATTTCGACCCGCTTGCGGGCGATGATGGTTTCAAGAACATTCTTCACGGACATCGATCCAGGCAACGGTGGGCAGACATATCGTCCTCGGCAGCGCGCCGCGGATCGGCCATGCTTCAACAGAGGCCGCGACGATCATACCCCACTCCCTCGGTCTCTGAAACCATTTCAGTCAACTGTTGACCGGCGCAAGCGGTCTCCACTAGGCTCTGTCAATCTTCAAGCGACGGGTCCCGACTTCCGCTACGCCGCGAATTGGCAAAACTCGCGGCCATCCTGTCACGGGACATTGGGCAGACGACTGAAGTCACAATCGTCTCGATGGGCCGGAACAGCGAAGACGTGATTTATCGGCGTTGAATCATGGCCGAAATAGCTGCGATGGAACTGGTTGCGTACATTCTTTTCGGTCTGCTGGCATTGGGTTCCCTGCTGGTGTGGCAAAGGACCGCGCTGAAACTGCAGGCCGGAGAACCCTTGCTGCCGCTGCAATCACGGCCGGATGACGTGTGGGACCCGATCGCTGCCTTCGTCGCGGCGGTTTGGGTTTTTGAACAGCTTAGGGTCCGCATTTTTATCGGAATTCGTGAGGAACCGGTCACGATCGAACTGTCCGGCGTGCAGCAATCATGCATGGTACAACTGCTATTGCTGGGACTTCTGCTCTCGATCTTGGCTTGGTCTCGGCGGTTCCGTCTAGCCGATTTCGGCATCAATCT
>CAUZTK010000093.1:0-12237 GCA_963582395.1 Planctomycetota bacterium
TGAGGCGGTATAATGACCGGCGCTCCGCCCCGCTGAAACGAATGCCCAGCAGATCCACATGGTTTATCCCGTTGGCGATTCGGTTCCGTTTCATATCAGAGCTGGATACGCTGGCGAACGGAGACACGGCCGTCACCGCCCATGCCGAAGTTTTACGGTTTGAACAATCATTGATTCTACCAACGCCAACGCCCGTTGCACTACGGAGAAGGTGACTCCGCGCTGCGGCCGTGCCTTGTTAGCCGGCACGATTCTTCACCGTGCCATTCTCGCCGAAGCACCGAGTCAGGAGGAGCGACGCAACGCCAGCGGAAAACGTGATCAAGAGGGCCAATGCCAGACTCGCCACGGGATCCACCCACAGCAGAGAAACTGCCGCGGACGCCTAAATGATGGCAAGAAGGATCGCGTATTCGAAGCGCCGGCGCGTCCGGGATCGCTGCTGTTTCCATGCCTCTATCGGCGCCCGCTCAACCCCGGAGCGAAGCCCAACGGCTATTCCAAATCCCCAAAACACGCCGACCATCAGGAGCTGAGTGCCGCCCGCAGCGAAACAGTGCCAGACCGCTACGATTGTTCCACACGAAAAAAGGAATCCGCGTAAGCGATACCACATCTGGGGTTGGCTCGGCTAACGGGTTGGCCTGGGGGCCGCACTCTCCAAGTGAATGCGGTTTGAACTACGAGTCATTGTGAACGAAGGTGCCAGCTAAACACGATCGGGGCGGCGATTCACACTGCCCCTGGCCGTGTTGGCGGCCCCGCGACGCATTCATTCCGATTGGATGGCTCTTTTTACATACCAGGATTCTGGTGCACGAAACGCGTACTCGATTGGAACAGACTCGGATGATATTGAAGTAAGGGCCAAGTCGTTCGCTGATTTCCATGCATTTATAAAGTCATGGTGGTGCGGTTTCGGATCGATGTTGATTCCATAATTCGGCGATACGACCTCGTCCCAATAAAGAAGCTGTTTATAGTCGTACACGGTCGCAAGGAGACACATCACCGACGCATCATGGACGAGATAACGGTGGCCTTTCAGCTCGAACAATCCCGTCTTGCGAATGTCGTGCTTAAGCTGTTTTGTCGTGTCACGCGAAATATGTCTGAATCGTAATGTCGAATTGGGTTCTCCATCGTTTATAGCGAATAGAACCCGTCCATCGTCCCATAACGCAACACGCAACGAAGGTTGCGCAGAGAAACCTGTCGAATCAGTCCAAACCGCAACCATTGGCAAAGTGTGGAGAAGTTCGTCTACATCTGGCGTAGAGAACAGCCGCCGCTCGCCGCTCGATTTTTGAACTCCCGTAGGACCAGTTGTCGTGTGACGGTCGCATCCCAAGCACACGGCAGTGGTCAATAAGCAGAGAATACCGATGCGTCGATAAGTCATTCCCATCATGTACGTGCAGCCAACAATGTCGTTTTGGTGAAATGAATTGCGATTGTGCCCCAGTCACCGAATGTCAGGCACCCCGTGCCTGACATTCGATGCGAAGGTGGATTTGCTGATGCCCTGCCGCATTATCGTCGTGCCTGGATATCGGGTGAGGCTGTGGAGGCGAAGTCTCTCCCGCTCTTAGTTTCTATCTGGGAAATGCGGGATTGGTTGTCACTCAGGTCGCGTCGGCTCCACTGGTCGTACTCCTGAGACCATTTCTCCTTGAGGCCGACGATCACATTCGGGCTGAGTCCCTTCGCGTTCTCTCCCAAGAGAACTTGCAGGGCCCCGCGAAAATCACCGGTTGAAATTCCCTTGAGGTACAGCCACGGAAGCAACTCGTCGATCGAGGAGCTCCGCCGCAAATAGGCCGGCAGCACCGACGGGGAGAACTTCACCCGTCCCTCTTTCTCGGCAGAGTTGTCGCGAACACGGGGCTGGCGCACTTCGAGCGGGCCGGCTCCCGTCAGAAGTTCTCTTGAGGGAAGATGACCAGGGACGTCGGCTCACGCATTCGCTCCACGCTTCCTTCAGACCTCGCCTCGCGACGACGCCCTTGCGTTTCACTCTCATTCACAGCCATCAGGTTGGAAAGGGGACTCTCACCCCTCAGACTGTCAAACATGCTTGGCACAAAAAAGAAAGGCCCTCCGACAGCGGGAACAATGGCAGCGGGGTTCGGAATACTCAAATTTCCCCCGCATCTCCTACAGGATGATCGGTTCCAAATCGGGTTCGACACGGTACTCTTTTCCGCAGTCCGGGAAGGCATGCCTCGGCTGCTCACAGAGAGCTTCCGACCGCCGCGACAACTCCCAATTCGCCAATTGCCGCGCGACCTCATCGCCGACCTCAGCCGTCAATTCCTCGATGTCCACTAACGTGCCCGCCGCCGCCAATATCTCCTGCTGGCTCGTCGCAAGCCCCGCAACGAACTCAGAGACATCCCGCCGAATTCGATCGTCCATGACCAAACCTCGCGCACTTTTCCAAAGTGAAGGAAAACAGACCAATTCCACAAAACCACCCAATCGTAAATACCAAGCCAAACACAAAATGGGGAATGCACTCGAGCGTCGTCGCGACGTCGTTCCCGCATTGCCCCGTTTCGCTCGATACTCTAGCATGCGCTCGTTCCCAAGCTCCAGCTTGGGAACGAGCGACACTCTAAGAACGAGCGATCGTAATCAATCGGGCAGGCTATGGTGCGGCAGCCGATCATTCAGGGAGGCAACAGTGGTGCCGGCAGCGGGAACGACGTCCCGGACTTCGGCGCGGATGGTGATGATTTCGATCCAGACGATGCGCGCTACGACGATGAACTCCGACCGCAGCGGTTGGAGGACGTAGTCGGTCAGCGGAAGGTGGTCGAGCGGCTGAAAATCACCATCGATGCCACGCAGAAACGAGGCGAGCCGCTCGGTCATCTCTTGCTCGACGGTCCTCCCGGACTTGGCAAAACCACGCTGGCCAACATTGTGCCAAAAGAGCTCGGCACCGAGATTCAAATCACCTCCGGTCCGGCGTTAACCGCCCCCAAGGATCTGCTGCCCTACCTCACGAATGCCGGATACCGTTCGATACTGTTCATCGACGAGATTCATCGTCTGCCGCCGGCCGTCGAAGAGTTTATCTACCCGGCGATGGAAGACTTTCGGGTCGACATCACGTTGGGGGACGGGCTCAACGCGCGAACGATCAACATGAAGCTGCAGCCGTTCACGCTCATCGGAGCCACAACCCGCAGCGGTTTGCTGACCGCCCCGCTCCGCGACCGTTTTGTGAACCGGGAGCACCTCGATTTTTACGACCTGGATGAACTCATTGAAATCGTCAGCCGCAATGCCCGCAAACTGCGGACGGAAGTGACGTCGAATGCGTCGGAGGAGATCGCCCGCCGCAGCCGCGGCACGCCCCGCAAAGCGAACAACCTGTTGCGCTGGGCCAGGGACTATGCCCAAATCAGAGCCGACGGGCGGATCACTGCTCCGGTGGTGCTGGACGCCTTCAAGATGATCGAGATCGACAAGCTCGGTTTGGAAGGGCAAGACCGCAAATACCTGCTGGCGTTGATCACCATCTTCACGGGGGGACCGGCGGGCCTCAAAGCCATCGCACATAGCATCGACGTTTCGGCCGACACGCTGGAAGAGGAGGTCGAACCGTTTCTGCTTCGCTGCGGGCTCATCCAGCGCACGCCGCGCGGCCGCATGGTGACGGCGGCCGCATTTGAACATTTGAATCTGCCGCCGCCCGAGGCCGACGACTAGGGACAACGGCACCTGTTCTGAGCAACGGGCCGCCATACGGGAATCACTAAACGATTTTTGGGAGAACTTTCACCATAAGAACCGTGGGCTGACGATCATTGCCAAATCGCTTGAAGTTGATGGCAAGACGAATTGCGTCAGATTGCACTTGGACGAAAATGACCCGGAACAAGAGTTCTACGGCATACTCGATGGTGGTCACACTAACGCAATCGTTAACGTATTTCGTCGTGAGCTTCAGGAGAATGAGGGTGACGATAGCGACGGTGACGAGAGGATCAAAGAGACCCATGTCAACGTCCAAGTGCTTATCCCGCCGTCAAACGGTGGAGGCGAACTAAGCAGCGAAATGGTTGATCTTCTGAACGACATTAAACGAGTTCGAAATACGAGTGTGCCCGTTAAGAAACGTGATCTCGAAAACGCCAAACATCATTTTGACGCGATCAAAGAGGCGTTAAAGGACGCTCCATACGCCGACCAGATTAGGTGGCGCGAAGAAAAAGACGGCGGGAAAATTGACGGTCAGACTATCATCATATTATTGATGGTCTTTTGTCCTGAGTTTTGCACTCACGACGATGATCCTACGCAGGCGTACGGTAAAAAATATTCTTGCCTCGATGCGTTTCTAGACTCGGTTGAAAAGGATCCCGATCACCTTAAAAGATGGATCAGATTCCTTCCGGAACTTTTGAAACTTCATGATGAGATCGAGAAATCGTTTCCCGAATTCTATAACGCGGCCGGAGGAAAATTCGGGAAGTACAAGAACGTGCAAAGCGGCGAGACTAAGGAAGGTCAGCCTAAGTATCAAACGTTACTTAAATCGCCAACGCATTGGAAATTCCCGTTGGCATGAATTTATCCCGTTTACGCCGATTTCCGAGTCCTGGCTTGCGACGAAGACGGTATTTTGTCGTGGAAAATGGACGCCATCACATTTTGGCGCTCGCACGGTGAGGAAATAATGAAAAAATATGCGACAGTGTTTAAGACACTGGCTGGAGCCGCACCAACGACTGTTGGTAGAAATCCTGTCGCTTATCAGGTTGTGCGGCAATCCATTTCGGAGATATATAGAGACGACATCCTTAAGGAAGCGGGCATTAAGGCTTGACAAGCTAGAGCGTCCGGCGAAGAGTCACCCAACGTGGCCATTTGCACAGAAAGGTAGTCTGTGCCGGCCGACGATGGGTTACTATGATTTCACCATGCCCAACCGGAGACGCGCCCACGTTCCCGGCGGGATGGCCCAGGTTCTTGAAACTAGGCGACGAAGTTGCAAGAGGTTGACAGGGTCAACGGCGGCATCATCATATAGGGACGAGCCGTCGCAAAGTTTATAATCAAGAGTTCTTGGCTCACTTCGTCAAGTTCTAGAAATGTTCGTCGGCAAGCGACTACGAACAAGGGAAATCGGTCGGTGTTCCGGTGGGCTGGGTTAAGTGAACAGCCTCTTGCAGGAAAAACCTGCCCAGATTTAAGAACATGGGCCACCCCGCCGTGTAACATGGAACCGAGGCAAAACCATGAGCGATCAACAACTCCTCGAACGCATCACGTCTAATCAAAAGGTCATGGTTGGCAAGCTGGTGATCAAAAGAACGCGGCTGACCGTCGAATTCATCTTGAATCTTCTGGCGCACGGTTCGACCGTCGAAGAAATTCTCGATGAATACGAGGGCCTGACCACAGAAGACATACAAGCGTGCTTGCTCTTTGCGTCGCAATCGTTGTCCAACACGGCATTCATGCCGCTGGTCTGCCGAGTCGCCGTGTGAAGCTGAGTCGGGTATGGCTTTGGGGATCAACAAAATACGAATTCGACAGGAGACGTCATGACCCGTTCGACACGCTTGAGGGTTTTCGGCACTTGGGTCCTGCTGCTCGCTGTTTGGGCCGGGAACGCCGCCGCGGCCGATCCGCAAATCGTCTCGGTTCGCAAGATCTGGGACCGCGCCCCTCACAACGCCTTTACCGACCTGATCCGGTTCCGAGACCGCTGGTACTGTGTGTTTCGTGAGGGTGAGCGGCACGGCGGCGGTGCCGATGGGAAGATCCGGCTGATCGTCTCGTCAGACGGCCGGGATTGGGAATCGTCCGCGCTGCTGGCCGAAATCGGCGTCGACCTGCGCGATCCCAAACTCTCGGTCATGCCGGACGGCCGGCTGATGCTCGTGGCGGGCGGCAGTGTTTTACAGAATGACGTGTATCGAACCCGCGTCCCGCGGGTGGCGTTCTCTAAAGATGGCCGCAACTGGACGCCCACACAGAAAGTTCTGGCGGAAGATCACTGGCTATGGCGGGTCACCTGGCATCAAGCGAACGGCTACAGCATCTCGAAGCTGGGTGCGGGAAGAAATCCAGGATCGCGGCGGGTGATGCTTTACTCCAGCACGAACGGGCTCGACTGGAAGTGGCTGACCGAGTTCGAGAGCATTCCCGCCTGGCCGAACGAAGCCACCGTCCGCTTCCTACCCGATGACGAAATGATCATCCTGTTGCGTCGCAACAAGACAGGCTGGATCGGGATCAGCCGTCCGCCGTACATCGTCTGGACATGGACGGATACGGGGCATCAGCTCGGCGGTCCGAACTTTATCCGTTTGCCGAACGGCGAGCTGTGGGCCGGCAGCCGCAGCTATACCGGCGGAGCGAAGACCGTGTTAGCTCGCATGACCCGCACCAGTTACCAGCCGGTGCTCACGCTGCCCAGCGGCGGCGATACCAGCTATCCCGGCCTGGTTTGGCACGACGGGCTGTTGTGGATGAGCTACTACTCGTCCCACGAATCAAAGACCAGCATCTACTTGGCCATCATTCGGCTGAAATGAACCACCAGCATGTCCAGCAGTTTCCAGCTTTGCGGGCAAGATTCCCGGGATTTTCCAATTCTCGGAGATCTGAATTCGGAAAGTTATTTCGTACCGGTTCCTGAGCGCTGGATCTGCCGGCGGCCGATGCAGTACAGGTTTTGGTACGTGCGGATAAAAATCTGTCCGTCGGAGGGTGCCGGGGCCGCTTTGACGTGTTCACCCAATACGTTCTTGGCGATCAGACGGAATTGGGGTGCTGCGTCGAGCACGAAGATCTCTCCCTGTTGATTGCCGACGTACAGCTTTTCACCCGCCAGCAGCATCGATCCCCACAAGGTCCCGCCGAGACGTTCCCGCCAGAGAAGTTTTCCGGTCTGCGCGTCGATGCACTCGGCGATGCCGGTGGCATTGGAGACGAACAGGTATCCGTTGTGGACGATCCCGCAACCGACCCGCTGTTGATTTCGCGGTGTCAGCCACAAGCGGTGCGTTTCGGTGACGTCCCCTTTGCCGCCGAGCCGAACCCCCATGGCCGGCCCTCGATGACCGCTGATGCCGACCACCAAATTTTTGCCGACCGTGGGCATCGTATACACCTCGGTTCCGAGTCCGCCGCACCGCCACAACTGGGTCCCGGTTCGAGGATCGAACCCCTTGATCTCTTCCGGCAGCGAGACGATCAGCTCGTCATGATTGCCGACGCGGACAATCACCGGCGTCGACCAGGAACCGAACAGATTGTCATTCTTGCCGCGTTCCGGCCGGTCCCAGACGGTCGATCCCGTCTTGTGGTCAAGGGCGACGATGTGAGTCGGATCACCCGGCCCTCGGTGAACAATGACCAAATCGTTATACAGCACCGGCGTCGTGGCCTGTCCGAAGACATGCGTCAGCTTGCCCAATTGGCGATGCCAGACGATGCACCCGTCAAAGTCACAGGCAATTACGCCGGCAGAACCAAAACTAGCGTAAACCAGCCGACCGTCGGTGGTGGCCGACCCCGAGCAGAACGGATTGTCGCCATGGGTCGTTTCTTTGGCCGGGTAGGGGATCTTGACGTCCCACAGTTTCCGGCCGCTGTTGCGGTCGAAACACAACAGGCTACGGATTTTGCCACCGTCGATCGGACAGGTCACGAAAATACGGTCGTCCCAAACAATTGGTACCGAATTGCCTTCACCCGGCAACGGCGTCTTCCAGGTCACGTTTTTGGTGGAACTCCATTGTGTGGGCAGTTCCCGTTCGACCGAGACGCCATCCCCGTTGGGCCCCCGCCACGCCGGCCAGTTGGCAGCGACAGCCGGAACCGACCAGCCACAAACAACGATGACACAAATCGACACAATTAGCTGCATGTTCGTCTCCACAGTTTCAAAGATGTTGGTGTTTTCTCTACGCTTTTACCAATGCTCCACAATGTGCCGCGGCTGCGCTGGCCAGACCGGTCAGGTTGTAGCCCCCTTCGAGGACCGAAATCAACCGGCCCTCGGCATGTTCGTGGGCGATGGAAAGTGCCGTGTCGGTCAGCTCGGCGAAATCATCGTCGCTCAGCCGAAACTGGCCGAGCGGATCGTCGATCCGGGAATCGAAGCCGGCCGAAATGATCACCAGTTCCGGTTTGAAGCGGTCCACGGCCGGCCGCAAGTCGTCCTGAAAGGCGCCGACAATTTCCTTTCGGCCCGCACCAGTCGCAAAAGGACGGTTCATGGTCGTTCCCAGCCCTTTTCCGCGGCCGGTTTCCTCTTGGGGGCCTGTCCCGGGATACCAGGGCGACTGATGCGTGCTGAAAAAGAAGACGGTTTCGTCCTCGTAAAAAATATCTTGCGTGCCGTTGCCGTGATGCACGTCCCAGTCGACGATCAGGACTTTGCCGATTTTGTACTTGTTCTGCGCGTAGCGGGCGGCGATGGCAGCACTGTTGAAAATGCAGAACCCCATTCCTTTTTCGGGCGAGGCATGGTGACCGGGTGGGCGGATCACGCAGAAGGCATTTTTCGCTTTCGACCAGATAACGGTATCGACGGCAACACAGGCACCCCCTGAGGCGTGCAGTGCCGGCTTCAGTGACTCGGGGCAGATCACGGTATCGCCGGTGCTCAGCATGGGCTCACCCGCCTGAATATCCCGCTTGACTCGTTCGACGTAATCCTTCTGGTGGCAGCGCAGAAGATCGCCGTCAGTGGCGGCACGCGGTTTCAGATGCAGCAGCGAGTCGGAAAAGTCGGCTCTCTTCAGGGCCGACATGACCGCGTCGAACCGCGCCGCCGTCTCGGGATGACCCAGACCCGTCTCGTGCGCTTTGAACAGCTCGTCAGAGACAACTGCGGTCGGCAAAGCCTCGCTCGCTTCTTCCTGCTGGGTCGGTTGTTCTTCGTCGGCCATGAGACATCCTTCACCGGCGGACAGAAACGACGTGGCCGCAAGACCGCGTCCACACTGCTGTAAGAATTCTCGACGGGTGCTGTGTCTGCCGGTCACGTGACTCATCCCGTGCGATCTCGAAGCGGTTCGTCGTTGTGATTAGTTTTGTTCGATCTTCGATGTTTGATGAGTCGATTCTTCCGACGGGCAGCAGTTTACTATTCGTGCAACGGTCACGAATCGCGGTTTTTGGGAGGGCGAAGCTCCCGCTGAGCCGTGGAGATCACCGATGCGGCGGCTCGGCAGGAGCCTCGCCCTCCCTCAATCTGTGGCCGTGTCGAGTATATTCTTACGTCAAGATTCTGCGGACTTTGTCACAGGTGTAGTCGATTTCCTCGTCGGTCATCTCGATGGCGTCGAGGTTGATGTATCCTTCCTCGGCGTGGTGGGCCCGCGGGTAGACCGTCGGGTTGCCTTCCCGCAGAGCCGCCGCCAGCGCTAACGCCGTATGACCGGTGACTTCCGGATCGGGCGTCAGCCGAGCCCGGGAAAAGGGGCAGCCGTTCGGATCGGGGTCCACGCTCAAGACCAATCCGGAAACGTCGGCCAGCCGGTTTAGGATAAGCTGCATTTTGCGGTCCTGCTCGGTGGTCCAGGCAGACATGTCCTGCTGCATCCGGTATTCGAGGGCGGCCATCGCCCCGAAAATCGCTTCTTTGCCGGCTTTCATGCCGCGACCGATGCCACTGTGTTGCAGGCAGACGGATTCGACCAACTCCTTCCGCCCGGCGACAATACCCCCGGTCGTCGAGCACAGGTATTTGTGAGCACTGGTGATGACGAGGTCACAGCCGATGCCGATCAATTCTCGCAACCGCTGGTCTTGTGCGGCTCCGTCGACAATCACCGGGACGTCGAAATCGTGCGCCAACCTGACCAACTCCGGCAGCTTGACCCAGCCGGTTCGGACCGTGTGATGCGATTCGACCGCCACAACGGCGGCTACGTTTCCCTTGTTCAATTCATGCCTGAGTTCCTCCGGCATGCAGCGGTTGACCACGCCGACCTCGACCGGCGTGGCGCCGGAAAGTCGAATCGACTGCGAGATCGGCGCCCCGTACTGCACGCAGTGTCCCTTCTGAATGAGCACGCGTCTGGGCATGCCGTCCGCATCGGGAAGCTGGAAAACTTTGGCTAAATCGTTTCCGGTCATGCAGGCGGCCACGCCAAGCGTGATTCCCGCCGAGGTGCAGGCGGTCACACAGCCGCTTTCGGCTCCGCTGGCCTCGGCAATCACGCGGCCGGCGGCCGCTTGCGTTGCATCGAGTTCGAAGAAGTGTTTCAACGACTCAGCCGCTTGCTCGGCAATTTCCGGCAGAACAATCGCGCCGGAAAGATGAGTCATCTTGCCGCAGGCGTTGATCACCCGGCGAAGGTTGTACTTGTTGTGAATGTCCATAGAGGTTCTTTCTAAAAAGGACACCGAGATAGTTGGGTCGGCCCTCAGCAATGGAATGCGCATTGCATTGGGTTGAGTGTATGCTAACACAAATAGAGATTTGTTCCATCTTCGGCGCAGGCCCAGGGCTGTTCAGATGGATCAACTGACCAGCGCTAGGGTGCCCTGCCCACAGCTTGGCGCGGGCATGTTTCGCTGTCGCCCGAAAGCCAAAAACATGGCCATTCACAGCAGTGACCATGCCACCCCACCGTGCTCGGTTCTTGCGACCGGCCGTGTGAATTACTCGGATGTCCCCGATCTGTAGAAGCGGACTTCAACTCTCTCTACAGTCGCCAGGCCCTCTCCAACTGCGTCGTCGATGAGTGGAAGGAACGACTCGATCTTTTCCTCGGAATCGACGATTTCGACCACGATCAGGAGATCGCTTGAGAGGCGAATAATTTTTGCAGTGTGCAGCCGGCTATGCGCGCCGGAACCCTCGAGTCCACGGAGCACCGTCGCTCCCGCGCCTTGTGAACGATCCACTCGTAGAGCGGCTGACCCTCGTACTTGTCGTTCTCCCCGATAAAGATGCGGAGCAGATTCCCGTCTCTCGGAAGAATCATGGTCAGCCTACCTCGATGTTGTGATTGCGTAGCCCAGCCACACCAATGCCAGACCGAATATGACGTGCATCCCCACGTTGGCTGCCGTCCGCAGGTATTCGCCGTCGCGGATCATCGCGAACGTCTCGTAACCAAACGTCGAGAAGGTTGTGAACGCACCGAGGAAACCGATGCGAGCGAACGTACGAAACTCCGATCCGAACAACTGCCGAGACTCGACGAGTCCGGAGATCACTCCGATCACGAGGCAGCCCAGCAGGTTGACCACCAGCGTCCCGTACGGGAAAGTCGTGAGAGGCACTTTTCGATGCACCAGTCCGCTGAGTCCGTAGCGGGCGAGAGCACCAAGGAAGCCTCCCGAACCGACAACGACCGCATTGATCAGGACCGTTTTCAAGCTTCTCTCCAAGGTTGCGCGTCTGACCGGCTAACGAAAATTCTAACCGGCCGTCGGCCAGCGATGTCGATTTCAGATTCCGTGTTCAACCACCGCTCCGGTTGAGCGATTTGTTAGGCCGTCCCGGTTTGGTGCTCCCAACTGAGAACATCTCCCTCCGGCAATTCTTCAACCCCCAGCAGACGCAGCATGTACAGCAGTTGCGCCCAATGGTGCATGCTGTGCGTAATGACGTGGGCGATGCTGCCACCATACGTCCTCTCGATCGGCGGGATTTCCAGCGGATCAACCCACCCGTCGCGTTGTGCGACAATTTTGGACACTCTTGCCAAGTCGTTCGCAGCGCGATCCAGGCGAGCGATCAACTCGGAAACGGATCGCCCTTGGTTTGCACGAATTGGCTGGCCAGCCATGAGATCAAACCACGCCTCGACGTTACCGATGATATGCACGAACGTGGCCCGCACCGTTCGGTGTGCGATGTCGAACTCACGGTCGAGTTGCTCGTCGGTCAGCCCCGGCAAAGCAGGAGTAACTGTCGCGTCGTCCAGGTATCATGTTCCAGTAAGCGGTCCAGCAGATCCATCGATTGCCTTTTGAGCGGCCGAATTTCTAGCGTAACCGGGCGACGACGTTACGTGTTGATTTCATATTCCGCCGGATTCGCCGCTTCGGTTCGCGTAATTGTTAGATGGTTCTTTACGATCAGTACATTGAAATAATCAACTCGATACCGTCTTGAACACGTTCTTGCCATTGATTTTTCAGCTCTGATGTCCAGTCAGGATCGTGTTTCTTGACGGCTTCGCAAACACTCTCCAGAAATAAAGGGTACAAGTCTGGCCGAATATTGTATTCACCGCGGCTGTGTGT
>CAUZTK010000094.1:0-12229 GCA_963582395.1 Planctomycetota bacterium
CAGAATCTCGGACGGCTCGGCGACTTCCTGGTCGATTTCGCCGAACACCGTGACCGAACGTTCCTGTTGGCTGCGGTGAATGGTGTTATAGCTTTCGGCCTCGGTCATCTCGGCGACTTCACGGAGCGGCACCCAGCCGCGGTTCGCTGCCGTCGGTCCGGTCGGGACCCACATCGACTCCAGATTGTAGATATTCCGGCGGAAATCCTCGGGGTAGCGGATCATGATTCTTACGTCTTCCCGATTGCGGGTGATGCGCCGCGCTTCGCGGCCGTACATGGCCGAACGGACGTGACCACCAAGTATGTCGACCGTGATTCCGGTTGGCCGGGCCGACTCCCACAGCCGCAACTGAACCTCTTGTTTGCCCTTGTCATGGTTGTCGTCCAGATCGAAGACGCCGTCGTAGCCGCTGAGGATCGTCTTCAGACGCTCGGCGACCAGCACGTTCTCGGCAAAGTTCTTGCCGCTGACTCGGATGTGGATGCCCTTGCCTCCCGGACCACCGCTGAGCCCTTCCCAATTGATCGAGTTCACCCCCGTCAATTCGCCAGAGCGTTCGCAAAAGTCACGAAATGCCGCCAGCAACTGTTCGCTGGACCGCTGATTGTTTCGTTCACGCTCGTCGGCCAGATGTAGCTCGATAATTAGCTGCCCCAGATGCGACTGGTTCGTGCTGCCGGTCGATCCGATGCCAGTCACGTCGTACTGCCGGGCGACGTGCATTTGAACGTTGGAGACCTCCGGGAACCGTGGCTCGGCGGTGAGGGGATCGCAACCGGTGACGTGGTCGCTGATGGCCATCAGCCGCCGCTTGACGTTTGCGGCCGTTGTCCCGACCGGCATCTTCAAGCCGCAAATGAGCGTTTCGCTGTCCATCTTTTGGATGAATCGCCACTCGACGATTCCCCCGAAAATCAGTCCGACCGACATCATCAGCAAGGCAACGGCTGTGGCGACCGTCACGTACCGCCAGCTAAGCGCCAATCGCAGCAGCCGCTCGTAGAGCCGCGGAAACAGCCGGTGTAAAACTTCCGTCCGCAGCCGATCGAAGCTCTGCACCCAGCGAAACAGACGCGGGGTTCTGGAGCGGCCGGCCTGCCGAGCTTCCCGCTGTTGCTGGGAGGGCAGGTGCCTAAGGTGGGCCGGCAGAATGACCAGCGCTTCGACCAGCGAGACGCTCAAAGCGGCGATGACCACAATCGGCAATTGGCCCATAAAATCGCCGATCTGCCCTTTCACGAAAAACAGCGGAGCAAAGGCAGCAATGGTCGTTAATACGGCGATCGTCACCGGCCACATGACTTCTTCGGCCCCCTGCACCGCCGCTTTTAAGGGAGACATGCCTTCTTCAACATGCCGGTAGATGTTCTCGCCGATCACAATGGCGTCGTCGACGATAATGCCCAGCACCACGATCAGACCGAACAAGGTCAGCAGGTTGATCGTCGTGCCAAGAAACCACATGACGATGAACGTGCCTAGAAACGAGACCGGCAAGCCGACGGCCGCCCAGAAGGCGACCCGCCAATTCAGAAACAGGTTCAGCGAGAGGATGACCAGAATCAGCCCGTTCAGCCCATTGCGGGTCATCAAATCGAGACGGCCGGAGACGTATCGTGACAGGTCGGTATGCAGGGCCACCTGAAAATGATGATCGAACGGTGAGGCCAGGCTTTGCTGGTTGAAAGCCGAGGGATCGGGCCGGCCACTGATCTTTGTCACCAGCCGCGAGGCGAAAGAGGTGGCGTAAGCGACTGGTTTCACGTACCACGGTTTTTGGGCGGCTTGCTCGAACCCGAATGCGTCGTACAGCTCCCCCTGCTTTCCTTTCACGTAGGCCTTGACAAGCGCCGCAATCTGAATGGCATCTTGCGATTTGGTTTTGTAGACCACTAGGTTCACCGCCGGCAGGCCGTTGAAGTAACTTTCCAGATCGACGTCGACGAACTGGTCTTGAACGACGGCCAGATCGCGCAGGTAAATCTTGCGGCCGTCGGGGCGGCTGCGGACCACAATGTCTTCCAATTCGACGCCGCGGTCCTTCTCGCCCAACGTCCGGACCGACAGGGTCGTGCGCTGGCCTTTCAGGTTGCCGCCGGAAACGTCGAGGTTGCTGACGCGAATGGCTTGGGCCACTTCGTCGAAGGTGATGTCGTATTCCAGCAGCCGTGCGGGAACGATCTCGACGCTGATTTCATCGTCGCGCGTACCGGAGATCTGCACGTCACTAACGCCAGGCAAAAGCAGCAAATCGTCGCGCAGATTGCGGGCCGCCCGTTTCAGGGCCGCTTCATCCCCCTCGCCGAAAATGGCGATCATGATAACCGGCAGTTTCGGCTCGAGCTTGTTGAGGGTGATCTTCTCCAACTCATCGGGCAAATCCTGAACGGCGTCGACTCTGTTCTTGACCAGTTGCAGCACCGCGTCCACGTCGTCGACTTCGTTGAACAGCGTGACCACGGTCGAGCTGATGCCTTCGGAAACCGTCGAATTGACCTTCTCGATCTCCTCGATGTCCCGGACGGCCTCTTCGAGTTTGATGGTAATCGCCTTTTCGATTTCCGCCGGCTGAACGCCGGGATAGATGGCGGTGACGGCAATTTTGTCTGGACGGCTTTCCGGAAACATCTCACGAACCAACGTGAAAGCGAAGATGCCGCCCGCCACCAAAATGACGAGCATCGTCATGTTCACCAGCACGGGATTCTTGACGCTGTAGCTGGGAAGCGACATGGTTGGCTCAGTGAGCAATCCACTCTGCATCAAACCGATGGGTGCAAATCGGAGACGGCCCCCCGGTTGGATTTGCGGGCTTGTGGCCCGCACCGCTGCGTATCATCATAGCAACCAAGGCCGCCGACTGATTAGGGAGGAAGGAGGCCGAGGGCGGTAGTCTTCCGAATGCCAGTTACTACCGTCCTGTGCTCGGTTGCTAGAATTCGTGACCTTATATACAAGTATAAACATCCCGCAAGTGCGAAGACACGTTCGATGGCCAAATGCGATCAGGGTTACTTGTGCGAAGTCTGCGGCGAAGAAGTTGCCGACATTACCGATAGCGATCTGTATTTGCGGTACGTCATTGGTGACATTGATGTGCGGTTGCTGCTCTCGGCGCCGGAGCGGCACATCCGTTGCAATCCGACGCAGGCACAGTTCATCGTCGACGACGACTTCCAACCCGTTGCCGTGGACGGACCCTTCGACAAACGCCGGCTTGATCTCCGGGACGTACAGGGGCGTGAAGAACTTATCAGCCGTGGCTGGCGCCGGCTCCGCGAGATCCCCGAACTCAACATCCCCATTAGTGAATACCCGTTGTGACCGAGTTGCCGCTCGCGGCTTAGCGGACCGAACAGGCCCGCGACAATTCCAATTTCTCACCCGCTGTCAACAGATCCATGTGGCCCGATTCCGACGAAACACGGGAATTTCTTCAACAGGCCGGCAGCGGCGACCGGGAGGCCGCCAACCGGTTGATGGAGCGTCACCGCGGCTCGCTGCGGAACATGGTGCGGGTCCGGCTGGACCGGGCGTTGGCCGGGCGGATTGATGCCAGCGACGTGGTGCAGGACGTGCTGTTGGAAGCCAGCCAGCGGCTCGACGATTTTATTCGGGATGCCAAGCTACCGTTTCACCTGTGGCTGCGGCAACTGGCCCGTGACCGCATCATCGACATGCACCGCCGGCATCAGGTCGCACAGCGACGCAGCGTCGATCGGGAGAAGTCGTTGATGGCTGGGAAGTTCGCCGACAGGTCATCCTTGGATCTGGCTGCGGAACTCAAAGACCGAGAACTGACACCCCCCGCGAAGAACTGCTCGCCCGACTGTTGGAACTGTTGATCGACCAATCGCGTGACGGGCGGATTCCCGACCTCGAAGCAGTCGCAGCAAAACATTCCGACCTGGCCGGGGAGCTTCGAGAGCTGTGGGCCACGGCGATGATTGCCGAGGATTTCGGCAGTTTCTCGGATGACGAAGGGTTGGGACAACGATCACCATGCCGGCAGGATCTGCTGCGGAAAGACACCACACGGAAAAAAGTCCCGGCTTTCCAGAGCGGATCGGCGATTACGTGCTGATCGAGGAAATTGGCCGGAGGGGCATGGGTGTCGTGTTCAAAGCGCGGCAGATGAGCCTGGGGCGAATTGTCTCGCTGAAAATGATTCTTCGCGGTGAATTGGCATCGGCCGCCGACTTGACGCGATTTCGTGCCGAGGCGGAATCGGCCGCCCGTTTGAACCATCCCCACATTGTTCCGGTTTACGAAGTTAGCGATCACGATGGTCAGCCGTATTTCAGCATAAAATACATTGAGAGGACGACTTTGGCGGACAGACTCGTCGACGGACCGCTGCCGCCGCGCGAAACCGCAGCACTGCTGGCACCAGTCGCCGGCGCCATTGCCGAGGCTCACCGGCACGGGGTTCTGCATCGGGACTTGAAACCCAGAGCATACCACGAATCGGCCTCCAGATGTGAACATTTATTCACTTCTGCGAGTCGTAGCGAAAGGTCGGAACCGGGCGGGCTGGGCGGAAACTTTGCGTTTGGCGGTACTCGGCCGTCGCGCTGCGAGTTTGGCAGGCCTGTTCGATGACCGCCTTGAGCTCGGTTTCCAGCAATGCGGGATCGCAGGCGACGCGGGCATTGACGATCAGATCGACGTCCTGGACTTCGCAGCTGGAGGGCAACGACAGCTCCGGCTCGGTGTCGCTGCTGATCAGGTTGGCCACGCCGAAAAAGCCCTCCCACAGGCCGATCGTCTTCAGATGGGCAGTCTCGGCCTCGGTCTGCGCAAGCCGATCGCGCAGCCGGTTGACGATTTCCAGCAGCAAACCGTCGAGCGAGAACGTCTCGGTTGCCGTGATTCGCAGGCTGCTGTTCAGCCAGCCCAGTTCGGCTTCGCCCTCGGCGTAGATGTCGTAGTCGATGTCGAGCACTCGGCGGCCGAAGTCCCCTTGTTGTTCGAGCAACTCGATCAGCGCGGCGAATCCGTCACCCGTTTTTGCCGAAACGCGCAGAATCGGCACGTCGGGATGGTGTTCGTTAACCAATTGCACGAGGTCGTCAACCTGTGCGGGCTGCAACTCGTCGATGCGGTTGATGAGAATCGCATCGGCTTCTTCAAGCTGCTTTTTGAGGATGTAGGCCGCTTTGGGCGAGAAGCCGGCCCGCTTTTCGTTCCTGAGAATTCGCCGGCCGTGACCCGGTTTGAGAATCACGCAATACGGCGCGATGCTGAATTCGGCGTCGAAGAGCCGCTTGATGGGTTGAATGACGGTGGCCACCAGGTCGGTGCAACTGCCGACCGGCTCGGCCAAAATGACGTCGGGCCGCTGGTCGTCGCCCAATTGCTCGATGGTCTGCATCAGTTCGTCGAAGTTGCAGCAAAAGCAGGCCCCGGCCACTTCACCGACACGAAAACCTTGCGAGCGCAAGGACTTTGTATCGACAAGATCGCTGGCCTGATCGTTGGTGACGATGCCGACATTCAGTCCCTGCCCTTGATAGTGGGCCGCCAGCCGGCCCAGCGTGGTCGTTTTGCCGGCCCCCAGAAACCCGCCAACCATGATGTAACGGATGGTATGTGCCATCGAAGTCTTGCCTTGTCCGTCGGAAGTTGCGACAACAATGTAAGGCCGCTTGCGGCTTAGCGGATCAACAAACAGCCGACACCGCGCATTCGGCCCGATAACTACATCATAATCAAAATCGTCATCAAAAACTCGAAATCTAACAACCTCATGGAAAATCATGAGCGAACCGTCACCGATCTGCCGGCCGTCCTGGGCGGCAAGCCAATTCGCCCCGGAGGCCCTCCCGATTGGCCGCCGGACGACCCGGCGATCGTGGCGGCACTCCAGCGAGCGGTCGCCGAGAGAACCTGGGGAAAATATCGAGGCCCGCACTGCGGTCAACTGTCGGAGCGATTGGCGAAGGATCATCGCTGCGAGCATGTGATTCTCTGCTGCAGCGGGACGGCGGCAATCGAACTCGCCCTACGTGGTTTGAAGGTAGACAGCGGCGACGAGGTCGTGCTGGCAGCTTACGACTTCAAGGGAAACTTTCAGGACGTACTGGCGGTCGGGGCCACGCCAGTGCTGGTTGACGTCGATTGGGAGAATTGGAACATGGACCCCAGCCGGCTGCAAGCGGCTCTCGGACCGGCGACCAAGGCGATCATCGCCACGCATCTGCACGGTGGGGTGGTGCCGATGTCGGCGGTGATGCAAATTGCCCGCGCGCGCCAGGTCCCGGTCATCGAGGACGCCTGCCAGATGCCCGGCGCGATCATCGAAGGACGAACGGCAGGAACGTGGGGCGACGTCGGCATTCATAGCTTCGGCGGCAGCAAGCTGCTGAGCGCGGGACGGGGCGGGGCGTTGCTGACCAATGACGCCGACGTCGTGCAGCGGGCCCGGCTTTATTCGCAGCGGGGAAACGAAGCCTATCCGCTTTCGGAACTTCAGGCGGCGGTGCTCATCCCGCAGTTCGAGCGGCTCGATGAACGAAACGCTCGCCGTGCAGAGAATGTCGCCCGATTGTGCGCGCTGCTGGGGTCGCAATCGGGACTAACGCCGTTTCGCAATTCAGCAGCCGAATCGTCACCCGGTTTCTACAAATTCGGTCTGCAGTACGAACCGGCGTTGTTCGACGGCTTGTCGCGGGATGATTTCGCAGCAGCGATGAGGGCTGAAGGTATCGCGATCGATCCCGGTTTCCGCGCGCTGCACACAACACACAGCCGACGGCGGTACCGCAGCGTCGGTGAACTGACCAACGCCGCCGATGCCGACCAACATGTGCTGGTCCTACACCATCCCGTCCTCTTGGGAGAGCAGGCCGACATGGATCAGATCATCGCCGCTCTGGACAAGGTTCGACGACACGCCACGATGATTCGGGAACAAACACAAGCAACAGGCAGGACGGGACCGTGGAGCCGGGATGAGTGAGAGCAGGCTGTTGAAATAAAGCATCCTCAAATAGCTCGACTCTGTCATTTTTTGTCCTGCGATTCCTCAGAAGGCGCACTTTTCAAGCCGTCTTTCAACCCACAAATTCTGCTGGAGACTCCCTTTTCAAGACCCCAGGAAATACACCATTGTAAGCGATCCCAAAACGAGGACGATCACTAACAAGGCGTCCGGCTCGATGAATCGAATCCGCTTTTCGACATGATAGAGTTGGCCCATCACAGCCACGGACGTGATCAGAATGGTTGACAGGCAGGTGACCACATGAGTTTCTGAGACGCTGGCCAAAAGCGGCTCCGGATAGGCAAGGTCAACCGCCAGCAGCAGCACCATATTGAACGAATTGCTGCCGAAGATGTTTCCTAGCGCCAGATCGAACGCCCCAAGCGAACTGCGGCCAACGTCGTCACGAGTTCGGGCAGTGACGTGGAGAGGGCCACCAGTGTGGTGCCCACAAATGTGCCCCCAATCCGGTGATCGCGGCCAATTGACCAGCGGATTGGGCCATCCAGGGCGCGGCAGCAATGATCACCAGGGCCGAGCTGGCGAAACCGACAAAGGCCTGCCGCAGGGTGACTCTTCCAGCCGTCACCAGAACTGCCGCTGTTCCATCAGTCGACGGTGCGTGCTCGGCAGCAAATCTCTAATCGTAGTAAACAAGACGAATTCCCAAGAGATCGGCCCCGAGAATGACGGCGCTGCCAATCCCAACACCACCCAGACTGGCCCGGAAACCGGTGACGATCGCAATTCCAGCTAATGCGGTCAACGTGACACTCATGGTTGCCGACAGCGCGTGTGCTGCCGAGAGTCTCGAAAGTATTCGACCGCCAGAACGGTGCAATAAATCCAAAACGCCCAAAATCAACAGCTTGAACAGGATGCTGCCCATCAGGTCGCCGACGGCCACGTTGGGCGGGCCTTGCCGAGCGGCGCTCACATCGACTGAAAGTTCAGGCAAGGATGTGGCTGCGGCCAGGAAGATGCTTCCGACCAGAAGCCGACCGAGTTTGGTCAAGTCGGCAATCGCATCAGCAAACCGTGTTAAGAACGTATTTTGAAATTACCGTCGCCTCGACTTCAAGCCCAATTCGGTGAGGGGCGAGTGCTCAATTTTTCGGAAAAACCAGCATCAAGACAACTCCAAATTGCCCTTGCAGCCCGACAATTTCGATTTTTAAAACACGTTCTAAGAACGTTCCGGCGATGACAATCACCGGAGCCGACAGCACAAACTGTAGGATCGCGATTCCCATTTCGGCACGGTTTATCCTGATCAGCGAGCAATCTACGCAGAACACGGGGCATGATACACCGTACCCAAGCTGGGCTTGGGTACCAGGTCAATGCGAGGCCCCTGAAGAACGACAAGAAAGACCAATGACCGCAGCAGGCGATTGGTTCGCTGCGGAATGGCAGCTTATTTCCCGTTTGACGTCGATTTCGACGCCGTTTTCGGCCTCTTCAAATCGAGGCAGATCAGCGCGTTTTCACCACGCAAATACAGCCGTTTACGCGAGAGCACCGGGGCAGTCCAGGCTGGGTAATGAATTTGCGGGTATGTGGTGCGCGCAATCTCCTCGAACTTCTTGGGGTTGATTTTCACCAACGCCAGCGTGCCCCGTTCTCCGAGGACGATAAACTTCTCGCCGATGCGAATCTTCGAACCGCGGCCGTAATACGGCCGGCCGGTCTGTGAATCTTGGGCAAGATCGCTCAAATCGCCTTCAAATCCGCTCGTCTCCCACACAACCTTGCCGGTCTCCAGTTCGATGCAGCGGAACATGGCTTCCGATTCGTGCCGGCCGCTGAAACCGTAAATATACCCGTCGACGTGAAATGGAGTCGACCAGTGCGTCTGCATGTTTCGGCGGTCTCGCCAGAGTTGTTTGTAGCTCTTGCCGTCCGCCCCAACCTGCAAAAGGGCCGAGCCCGTCTGGTATGCGGCCGAAATAAAGATTTTGTCGCCGATCACCAACGGGCGGGCGGCGTTGACCGATTCATACTTGCGTGACTTGAACCAGTATTTGAAGTTCACGCTGCCGTCCTGAGGATTGAGCGAGATCAGCCCTTGCCTGAGCAGACACAAGACGTGACGCTTGCCGTGAATCGTTGCCGCAAACGGAGATGAATAGCTGATGAGTATTTCTTCGCCGGTCCAGCGATATTTCGGCTGAAAGGAATCGCCGGTTTCGATGCCGTCCCAGGTCGGCTTGCCGACATTCTGCCAGACGGTTTTGCCGGTGTCGGCATCAAAAGCGACGACCGCCGAGTTGGGCTGCCCGCCGACCAGCGTAATCAGCAAATTCCCTTCCAGAATCGGCGTGCAGCCGATGCCGAAAAACCAGTTGGGAACCTTGGAGCCCTTCTTGTAGATCTGAAAGTCCTGCTTGACGTCACGCATCCAGATTTTCCGGCCCGTTCTGAGGTCGGTGCAGAGCAGCGTGCCCTCGGCGCCGTAGGTGTAGCAGCGGTCTTCGGTCAACAGCGGAGAACAGCGCGGCCCGTTGTTGTAGCCGAACGGGTCGCTGAAATTGCTTGCGTACTTGAACTGCCAGATCTGCGTTCCATCGCTCGGCCGCATGCACTCGACAACCTCTTCGTTGCCGCGGCGCTGGTGCAGCACCAGCCGGTCTCCCCGGATCGACGGAGCGCTGTAGCCGGTCCCGACACGTTTTCCCCAGATCACCGGCGGACCGCTCTCGGGCCATTTTTCGAGTAATCCGGTCTCGCCCGAGACACCCGTCCCCCGCGGACCGAGAAACCGCGGCCAGTCCTCACCTTCCTGCTCGGTTTGTTGATCTGCAGCCTCGTTGGTCGTACTCTGGGCGGCAGGACGGATGACTTTTGGCTTGACGCCACCCGCCGGTGCCGATTGCGAGCAACCGGCACAGACAGACAGCCCGAAAACCAACAGCAGATAACCCATCGGCCGATGCGGAGCGAGATTTCGGCGGCTGATACGGCAGGCAATAGCCAACATGAAATTCCTTTCATGACTGACAGCGACAGTTTCGGCGACTCGGGTCAGTGTATCAGAGGATACGATGCGTCGCGAGAGAAGCGACGGAGCAGTTCAATAGTTCCTTGCGGACTGAATCTCTGTGGACTGAAGCTGATCGCTGGGGGGGGGATTATGGCTTGGCAGATGCGTCTGTAAGCCGGTAGATGGCGTAGTACCGATTCCGATAGATCGGTTCAGTTTCAAACGATACGGTTGACCGTACAACGAGGTGCGTGAGACCGGTCTCCTCGTGCAGCCGGCGCAGTAGTTCGTTGTGGGGGCTGTTCTCTAAGATTTTTTGGTTCCATCGGTTACGGTCACGCAGCCGGCGGTACCATTCGACAATGCCGGCCGCATCCTGGGGGCAATCTTTATTGGAAACGTATTCGGCCCGTTGGGCGTACCATTTAAAAGCCCAGCTTCCCCGAGGTGTGAGCAACTGCGCATCGGGCGGTGTCTGGGCCTGCACCCAGCGGCAGATAGCTTTCCACTGGCCTAGACGCTCGGGGCTCATGCGGCTGGGGTTACGATCGGGGGCCGGGGCCGCCAATGCGAAAACCATCGCAGCACCGAACAGCATCCAGCCGATCGGTTTACCCCGCCAACCGGCCCAAAGAGCGGGCGCCCGATCTTTACGGTCGGTCAGTTTCGACAGCAACTCGACCAGCACCACGGCACAGGCCATCGGCAGCATGACGTCCGACAGCCGGAAAGGATAAAACTTCATCAGCTTCATGCGTAGCGCGTAATAGGACATTTCAGCAGCAGGGCGCGGACCGGCCCCGACCAGCAGGCCGGCCAAGGCAATCAAAACACTGACCAGCACGAACCACCGAAACAGGGATGCTGCCCATCCGTGCGTGATACACAGGCTGCCGACGCCCCAGAACAGCAACAACAGTCCGTAACCGAGAAACGGAGAGGCCGTAAAGTCCATCGGGTCGAGGTGGTGCTTCAGTCGATAGAAGACCTGAATGGAATCGGCCTGAAACTGAGTCGTGGCTGGCGCGGTCCCGATCAGCCGTAGCGCAGGGAACAGTCCCGGCAGCGAACAAAGCAACAGCAAGACGACGGGCAACATCGCGGTGCGGGACACGGATGTGGGTCGATTTGCCGTTGCAGTGTGTCGAGCGTTTCGGATGAGGTTCGCGGATGTCGCCAATACTCCGCACAGCAGACTCCAAATTCCAACGACGGGATGAAAAGCAATCGCCAATCCCGCAGCGATAGCGGCTCGGTTCCAGCTTCGGTCGCACAGCATTGCCAGAGACAGCAAGACAAACGCGTAGGTGAAGACCTTCGCTTCGACACCGCCCACGATCCACTCGCCCGAAAAGTTGCCGATCGCCGCCAATGCCAAAAACACCCAGACCCCCCACACCGCCGACCAGCGTCCCTCCACCAGTCGCGAGACCAAGGCCGTCCAGCCGACCGCCAACAGCATCAGAGCCACGATTCGTCCGGCCCAGGCGGTTTGTTCGAGTGTCAGGACGCGAGTGAACAGGCCGACGGTCTGATAGAAGACCAGATGGGTGTTGGCCGAGTTGAGAAAAAAGTCACCCGCACAAAAGTCGGGGTCCCAATAATGCTTCGCTTTTGTGAGGAAATGCGGTTCGTTGACGCCGGGCACCGGCCCGCGGATGGCCGAGAAGGCCAGAAAACTTGCGAACACGAGTACCACTGCGACCGCGCGGGTCTGTGATGGGGCACGCGACTTGTTCATCTCCGCCGTCACCGGTATCGATCGAATGGGTGAGTTTGAGGGGCATCGTGAAAGTTCTGCTGCGGTGTGGATGACTTGGGCAAAGCCATGGGACCTTTTCACTGAAATCTTGCCAAAATGGTCAGGAAAATTGCCAAGGACATCAAGAAAAATTCGCATCAGAGGGGGAGATGCGAAGAATTTGTCTCTTTCTCTCCCTTGTATGTTGTCAGATGGCGATTCCATTAAGAAAAATACGAATGCCGTTGTTGTGGCTGCGGAGCGTAGCGGAGCAGCCACAACAACGGCGGCCGACGATAGATCGATCCCCCTCAGGTCCGGCCAGGCCGAGACCGTAGGAGAGCTGGATCGTCGTCGGTCTTTCGAGACAAGCCCGAACAGCCGTCAGAGCCGACGGACAGCCATGACGTCGAGCTCGTATCTGCAAGGAAGGGATACCTCTCAAATGGAACTTGCATCTGTCATTGGAATTGATGTTTCCAAAAGTAAACTCGATGTGGCCGACTGCCCCAAGTCG
>CAUZTK010000095.1:0-12023 GCA_963582395.1 Planctomycetota bacterium
CAGTCTCTTTTTGACCGGCCCGCTCCTAGACTTGGCCTTATGGAGACCAAAACGAGGTGTGCGGCTTTATTTCTGTTTCGCACTCGCGGGGCTGGCCGCGAATCTCGGTGCATTGACAATTCGCGGCGGAGTCAAACTCTTCGGATTCGACCACGCAACGGGCCGGACGTTGGCAATGTGGTTTCCGCAGGCCGTTGTAACGTATGCTTTGTGCGGCCTGTTGGCGGGGTTGTTGAGCGCGGTTGTCTGGTTTCGGTTTGCCTCCCGGCACCCAGCCGCCGACGGCCCGGAGGATCCGCAGTGATCTTCGTCGGTATCGACGACACCGACACTCTCGATTCACCCGGAACCAATCAAGTTGCCCGAGCCCTTGTCGCTCGGATTGCCAACCGGTTTCGGTGCCGGCTGATTATCCGCCATCAATTGCTGTTCGACCCTCGTGTGCCGTATACCAGTAAAAACAGTGCTGCGACTCTCCTGTTCGAACCCGGCGCGCAGGAATGTCACGAGCCTCTGATTGCCGAGCTGCGGAACGCTTTGCAGGAAAACTCAGCGCCCGGCAGCGATCCTGGTCTGTGTGTTGCCGAACGTGTGCCGGAATCGGTTTCCAGGTTTGGACTGCGTTGTCAGCAAGAAGTGGTCGATCAGTCGGAAGCCCGGCAGTTGTCCGCCGCGTGTGGAATTTATCTTGAGGGATTGGCAGGCACACAGGACGGGGTCATCGGTGCGCTGGCGGCCATCGGTCTTGCCGCGACAGGCAACGACGGCCGGGTTGTCAACATCGGAACGTGGCCGGACGATTTGTCCGGTCCGCAGGACGTCGATGTCCTTAGGTCCCGCGGAGTCGAGGTTCACGACATCCAGAGAGACGAACCGATCGAGCACGGCCTCGTCGACGTCGGTAAGCATCTTCGTCCGAACTACCGGCGCGGCAACATTGTGCAATTCGTCGAACCGGACTCATCGACAAGCATCTGGAAAGCGGTACGGTTGACGTAGCTGATTCGCGTTGAGGGTGGGCTTCGGGTAGACCATCCGCTGACACACCGGCCCGGCAGCACACTGACGTTGAAAAAGGGGACAGTCCCTCTGTGAAGTCATGCGAATCGGCATTTGCGGGGGAATTATCGCCATTGCGAAAAGGACTGTCCCCCTTTGGGGGTATTAGTCAATAGGCGGTTAATGGCGGAAATGTCGCCGGCCGGTACAGAGCATCGCCAGATTCTGTTCGTTGCAGGCGGTGATGACCTCTTTGTCGCGGCGGGAACCCCCCGGCTGAATGACGGCCGTGATCCCGACTTTGGCAGCTTCGTCTATTCCGTCACGAAACGGGAAAAAGGCGTCGGAGGCCATCACGCTGCCGCGGCTGCGCTCGCCGGCCTTGTGAGCCGCGATGAAGGCCGAGTCGAGCCGGCTCATCTGACCGGCCCCAACTCCGACAATGGCCTCGCCGCGGACAAACACGATTGCGTTGGAGCGGACGTGTCTGGCGACGAGCCAGGCGAATTTGAGGTCGTCCCGTTCCGCCTCAGTCGGCTGACGATCGGTGACACAGGGCCACTCGGCCGTCGGGTCCGGTGTTTCGTCGCGATCCTGGACGAGCAGACCTCCGCTGATCCGGCGGTAGTCCCAGCTCGACGGTCGATCGCCCCGCAGGTCCGCACACCCCATCAGCCGAACGTTGTTCTTCCATTTCGGCCGTGTGGTCAGCGCGTGAAACGCATCGGCTTCATATCCGGGAGCGATCATCGCTTCAATGAAGCGGTTCGGTTCACAGAGTTGTTCGGCCGTCGCGAGATCAACCGGCCGGTTGAATCCGAGGACCGAACCGAACGCGCTGAGTGGATCTCCGGCATACGCCTTCTGGACCGCCTCGGCCAGCGTCGAGCCCATCCCACATCCGCAGGGATTGTTATGCTTGATGACCACCGCCGCCGGGACGTCGAAATCACGGACGATCTCGAGCGCGGCGTCCAAATCGAGCAGGTTGTTGTAAGAAAGCTCCTTACCGTGCAGTTGCCGAGCGGCAGCGAGGGTCGTCCCGTCTGCGTCAAGCTCGGTATAAAAGGCAGCCCGTTGGTGCGGATTCTCGCCATAGCGCAGAATCGATTTCTTCTGAAAACAGAGACTCAACGTTGCAGAGAAGACGTCCTCATCGGCAGCTTGATTGGCAGTTACATCGACAGCCGCCAGCGATGCCATGTAGTCGGCAATCGCACGATCGTAGCGGGCGGTCATTTCAAACGCCTCTGCTGCCAACCTTCGCCGAAATGTCTCGTCAAAGGCAGTGGAACTCAAGGCGGCCAGCACGTCGTCATATTGTGACGGACTGGTGATGACACCCACAGAGATATGATTCTTGGCCGCGGCGCGAATCATGCTGGGACCGCCGATATCGATCTGTTCGATGGCCTCGGCTGCCGTCACGTCCGCTTGTTCGATCGTTTCTTCGAACGGGTACAGGTTGCAAACAACCAGTTCGAACGGAACGATGCCATGTTCCGTCATGGACGCGACGTCGGCCGGTAAATTGGGTCGGCCGAGAATCGCGCCGTGGATTTTGGGGTGCAGCGTCTTGACGCGGCCGTTCATAATCTCCGGAAAGTCCGTATACCCGGAGAGGTCGACGGCGGCAATCCCCCGTTGCTCCAAAAACCTGCGCGTCCCACCGGTCGAAACAATTTCGAACCCGAGCTCGACAAGCCGTGCTGCAAACCGGTCGAGGTCTTGTTTGTTGCTGACGCTGACCAACGCCCGCCTTGGCGCAGACTGGCTCATTGGAAGGTTCCCCGGCATCGCGATCTGTGTGTCGTCTCGAAATAAACCGCTCATCACAGCAGCGCAGCGGCACCAAAATCGCGGGCCAAAGATTTTGCTCGACGCTGTGGGACGTTGTCGCCGGGATGAGGGCCCAGCAAGCCGGCGATGGTATCGTATGCCTTGAGCAACGTCAAACAGGGCGTTCGACGAAACAGCCGGCGACAAATCCGCCAGCCGATGCATCCTACTGACGACCGAACATGCCCATCGACTCAACCGTCGGGAAAACTCGGTTGAAATTGACGGTTTCAGTGAGTTACTGTTCGGGCGGCACGGGCGGTGATTCGGAATCGGCTTCGGGTGCAAACAGAGGCATAATCGGACGGTGATCCGGAAATTTGTGATACAGCGGAAATTCCCGATCCTGCTCCCGAATGCAAACAATCAGCCCGCTGGAAGTCACCAGATAGAGCCGATCGGTCCGGTCGTTGACCAACCGATGGCTGAAATTTCGTAACGGCAAAGCGCCCAGGGAAGTGCCGTCAGCGCGGTCAAGAATCACGACGTTGCCCAGTCGATCTGACATGAAGACCCTCTCTGGGGTAGCCGCCAGAAACTCGGTCCCTTTCGGCTGCCACCAGATCGACTTGCCCGTATTTGCGGACAGGCAATAAAGTCCGCCACGGTCGGGCGAGAGAAAAACGTGTGCGTTGACGATCACCGGCGTTTTGCGGATCGGCAAGCCGGAAATGAAGGGATCCCAACGGAGCACACCGTTATTGCTGTTGAGGCAATACAGATTGAAATCTTCCGAGGCCATATACAGAAAACCGTCCGATTCGGCAATCGGTGCCGAGACCGGCGCATCCGTTTGAAACTGAAATTTTTGCTCGCGACGTTCTGCTGTCACCGAATACAGCGAATGGTCCTGGCTGGCGAAATTGACAACGAGGCCCGTCGAAATAGGAGGTGTTGTAATAGTTCTGGCCGTCTTGTAACGCCACACCAACGCCTCTCGCGACGATTGAGGCAGACGGTTTTCGTCGTACAAATCGTGAATCTTTTGCAGATCGTACGCATAAACACTTCCATCGAGCGACCCAATGTAGACCCGGAGGTTGTCAACGCCGGGACTGGTGGATGGTTGGGTCGGCAGGCTGATCTCCCAGATCAGTTCACCGGTCGACTTGTTGACCGCGTACAGATTTAGTCCGACGACGATCAACGCGAATTCTTCGTTAGAGACAAGCGGGTAGCTTGGCCCGTCTTGCTGACCGAGCTGTATCGCCCAAAGCCGCCTCCCCGATTCGTTATTGAAGGCGCTCACCACCCCGGAACTGGCCTGCACGTAAAGATTCTCCTCATCGATGACAAGATGACGTACTTTATCCCGTTTCGGGTTTAAAGTGGCATGGCTCCACCAGTTGCGCTGCAGTCCGTACCGGTTCAGCAACCGGCTTGAGGGCAAAGTCGGGCTGACTTGAGACCGCTGAGCCCAAGTGAAATTCGGACTCGTTGCGAACGGCAGACAGCACAGCGTCAGGCAGAGTACTCTCAGAATCGACATGTCCACCTCGGTCGATGGGTGAAGAAACACTTTTTCGACAGGAACATCGGCCAGCGGCCGATCAACGGCAATCACAGAGTCGCCCACTGCTTTGAACGGCGACTGGCGCTCTTGCGTTTATTGTAAACGGCCCGGCCCAGCAGAAGCCAGAGGTCGTCGGAACGAATTTTGCCCCAAGTCATTTTGAAGCAGCCTCCGGCCACAGCCAAATCCATCATCACCAAAATCCAAATGTCGAGATGACCGGATAGAGGTCCCCGCAGGATATGGCTGCTCAGCAGGGCGAAGTTCTTGATTTTAGTGCGAGAGAACCGTTAGCATCATATTGGAGGCGCTCATCTTGCCGGGGCGCAAAATGGGGAGAGAGCGACCGATGTGGTGTCGATTCCGCAGGAAGGCGGCCTGGATTTTCATGCCGGCAGCGGCCATTGTATGGGCGATGGCGTGCGGTTCGATTGTCGAGGCCGATCTCATCCGGCTCGACAATGGCGGCGAGATCCGCGGGACCATCGAAAAAAAAGAGAGCGTGGTCACCAGCGACACGGTCACGATTGTGACGCTCAGCGGAGTGTCAGTTGCTGTCGAGCGGCAACACATTCAGTTCGTCACCCGCCGACCGCACCTCGTGGAACTTTACGAAACCCGCGCGAAACGAACACTGAACACGCTCGAAGCTCAATGGGAGCTCGCCGAATGGTGTCGCCAGCAAGGGGCCACGCTGAAGAAACAGCGTGAGGTCCTTTTGCAACGCGTTCTGGAACTCGATCCGGAACATCAAAAAGCGCATGACGCGCTGAAGCACACCAAACGTAACGGCATTTGGATGACCCGCGACGAGGAACGCCGTTCTCAGGGATACGTCAAATACAAAGGGCGGTACATCACGCCACAAGAGCTGGAACTGATTGAAAAAACAGAGGCGGAACTGGATGCGGAACGGAGATGGTATCGGAAGGTCCATGTCTGGCGTGGCTGGCTGACCGGTCGCTACTCGCAAAAGCGCGAAGAGGGCCTCGCCGAGCTGCAGAAAATTGACGATCCCCATGCCGTGCCCGCACTGAGACACAAATTCAGTGACGACAAGAACGCGAAGTTCCGGCAGCTCTACGTCAGCATTCTCTCGCAGATACCGGGTGACAAACCGGTGCCGGCGCTTGTCAGCCAATCTCTGAGAGACTCAGACTATGAAATTCGTTATTCTGCGCTCAACGGCCTCTCGCCTCAGCAGCATGACAGGGCAATGCTGATTTTTGCGCGCGAGCTGAAGAATGGTTACAACAGCATTGTCCGGCGGGCCGGACGCGGGTTGGAACGGGTCGGCGACGAGCGCGTCGTATTCAACCTGATCGACGCCTTAGTCACAACACACCGTTATCGCATTCGGGTTCCGGCCCACGACCGGACAATGAGCTTCAGGACGAACGGTTCCTTTGGAAACACAAGTGGCGTCGTCTTGCCCCCGGAAATTGAGGTGATGCTGCGAACTGGACAGCTTCCCAACGGCGTGATCGTTCAAGGCTCCGCCGTCAACCGGCCCCAGCCAACTAAGGTCATTCGCGTCAAACACAGTCACAAAAACGCTGAGGTGCTTGCCGCGCTACAAAAGGTGACCAAAGCCGATTTTGGGTACGACGGGCGAAGCTGGCGTTTGTGGTGGACTGCGAAGAAAAATGGGACCATCCAGGATCCCGTGTTGCAGTGATCCTGCCGGGAAACGACCGCAGCCGGCCAACTCATTGTTGTTCGACAGGAAGTCTCATTGCGAAAGACCGATCATGGATCTGGAGGCCACTCGCTCTGTCCGGCGAGTTTTGCGGCAGCATTTGGAAAGCCTCAAACGGGCTGGCCTGACCCATCTACCCCAAATCCCGGCGCAGCTCGAGCCGGCAGGAGAGGATGTCGGTGGTCACGGAAGTCCTCTCCCAGCACGTCAGAAGTCAGATCGCTCGTCTGCGAAATCTTCCGAGAAACCTGTCGCCGCGAGCATCGCTGGATCATTGTTTCTCGAATCGAACCCGCCTTCTCAGGAAAAGACCGCCATGGTGGAAATGAAACGTTCCAGCCTGTCGTTGACACAGCGTGAAGAGAGATTGCACGTTCTGGCCGATTGCGTCGCCGACTGTGCCCGCTGCCCAGAACTGGCCCAGACGCGGACTCAAACCGTCTTCGGTGTCGGCAACCCAGAAGCGAAACTCATGTTTCTCGGAGAAGCGCCCGGCGCCGACGAAGACAGGCTGGGAGAACCATTCGTCGGCAGGGCAGGGCAGTTGTTGAACCGGATTATCGCCGCCTGCAAGCTAACTCGTGAAGAAATCTACATTTGCAACGTGCTCAAGTGCCGACCACCCGAGAATCGAAATCCCACCCCGGCGGAGGCCCGAAACTGCCGCGAGTACCTCGACGGACAGATCTCCGCGGTCGACCCCGACTATATCATTTGCTTGGGAACCATCGCCGCCCAAAATCTTCTTGACACAAACGTGTCGATCGGTCGGTTGCGGGGAAAGTTCTTCCGATACGGACGGGCGAAGGTCGCTTGCACCTATCACCCCTCGTATCTCTTACGAAACCCGGCTGCCAAGAAAGAGGTCTGGACCGACATGAAAATTGTGATGCGCGATCTCGGCGTTGAATTGCAGTGAAATCATTGTGTCGCCAGACTACCCGCTGGCGGCGAAATGGGGCATGACGCGGCCGATTTTAGGTTTCCTGGACGTATTCTCTCGGCGAGGAGTGTCTGCGCACGAATTGGGGGCCGCGCATCGCGATCGGTTCTAAGGGTACTGAAGCTTGCAGCGGTCGAGCCGATTCTCCGCCGTGAAGCAAAGGCCCGGTTCTCGTTGATGATTGTTGGGCCGGTTTGACGACACCGACAGATGGAGCTATACGGTAACAAGTGAAACGCGCAAGGGGATCTGGCCCTTTCTAAAACCGAAGTGTGTGACACAAGCGAATTTGAGTTCCCCCCTCGTGGAACGCTTGTCTTCGAGAGGGCCAGACCCCTTTCCCGCGCCGGGAAAACTTCGAACATCCGACAGCCATGAATCCCGAATTCGCAGCACAACTAACGCTGGCCGTTTATGCGCTGCTCGCGCTGCTGATCACCGCGAGGCAAGTCGCGCGCTGCGAGCACGGTTATCGGACCTGGCTTCTGTACGGTTTGGAGCGGTTCTATGTCCCGCTTATGTTTCACTGGCGGGCGAACCGCCGCTGCCCCTTTCCCCACGACGCTCCGGCGCTGATCGTCGCCAACCATCGCAGCCCGGTCGACCCGCTGATAATCTGGATGAATCACCATCTCGCGGGGCCGAACCGTCGCATCCGGGCCATCAGTTTTCTGACGGCCCGCGAGTACTACGAACGGCGGTCCCTGCGTTGGTTGTGCGAGGCCATGCGCTGCATTCCCGTCAACCGCGACGGCAAGGACACGATCGCCATTCGCGATTCGGTTCGTCGTCTGCAGGCCGGAGATTTGGTCGCAATTTTTCCAGAAGGACGCATCAACCTCGGCAACCGTTTTCTGGACGTCGAGCTGGGAATCGCGTTTCTGGCCCTGAAGACACAAGTCCCTGTCTACCCCGTCTTCATTCACGACTCTCCACAGGGTCTCCACATGGCCGAACCATTCTATACGCTCAGCCGGGTCCGGCTGACCTATGGCGAACCGGTAGACCTCTCGCCGTTTTACGGCCGCAAGAAGACCCATGAATTGCTCCAGGAAGTGACCGACTTGCTGATGCGCCGGGTCGCTAAGCTCGGCGGTGATGACTCAGCCGCGTCCACCGGCGATGAATTACGCCCAACGATCCCGATCGACAAGGCCACCGGTTAGCCGCCAAAGCCGACCGTTCGGTCGTCCTGCTCGGCCCAACCCGGCAGAGCCGGAACCAAACAGGGAACGTAACGAAAGATAATTTTGGTTTAGCTGCCAAGAGATTGATCGAGAGAGGGAGGGAGCGAGAGAGAAGGAGACAAATTCTTCGCATCTCCCCCTCTGATGCGGACTTTTCTTGATGTCCTTGGCGATGTTCGTGGCCATCCTGCATAAGATTATCAGTGAACTAAAGTTGTGCCATGGCTTCGGTGACGACGAACTCGGCTTTGTCGCTCCGCGACAGACGGGCGGCGGCGTGATCGGGATCGTGGTCGAACAGCGCCAGCCAGCCGTGGTCGGCAATTTGTTCCAACAACTGCGGTTTCATCCGGCGGGTTTGCAGTAAATCGACGTCGTAGGACATACACCACAACGTCCGTAGGTGCCGAGTGCTGGGACAGATGTCACCCAAAAACAGGGCCGTCTCGCCTGCGCTTTCAATCAGCAGTGCCATGTGTCCGACGCTGTGACCGCCGGTGACGATCGATCGGATCCCGGGAACGATCTCGACGTCACCGTTAATCAGTCGTAGCTGATCCGCCTGCTGAAGCGGCCGAATGTTCTCCAGCGGGTACGCCCCCCGCAGTTCCGGCGCTTCGGAAACGGCGGTCTCCCACTCGAGCGTCTGCACAACGTATTCCGCGTTCGGGAAAGTCGGCACCGGTGTGCCGTCTCCACCGATCCGCGTGGCTCCGCCGGCGTGATCGAAATGCAGATGTGACAGAATCACCGTATCAACATCGCCGGCTGTGACGCCCGCGGTCTGAAGGCTCGTCAGCAGTGGATCGCCTTCTTCGGCAACGAAGATTTTGCGCTGCTTCTGGCTGAGTTTCGAGCCATAACCGGTGTCAATCAGCACAGTCCGCTGCCCGGTGCGGACCAACAGGCAGTTTGTCGCCTGCGGTATGTGGTTGTTGTCGTCGGCCTGAAACACGCGGTTCCAAAGCGACCGGGGTACGACGCCGAACATCGTTCCCCCGTCAATTTGGAATCGGCCCCCAGAAATCGTCGTCAGTTGAAACTTTCCAAGCAGCATTTTCGACAGGCTCCTAACGCGGCCTATCGGCCGCAGCCAAGAGTCAGGAGCAGAGAGCCAGAATCTATCGATGTCGATCTTTCTGGCTCTCGACTCTCCGCTCTCCGTAACATGCGCGCACGGCGCAGATGTGACAAGGTGAAACTCTAAACGTGGATGATCCATGCCAGAATCATGTATACGGTTTTTCTGCTCCAAATTTCCAGTCCAACTAGAACAACCGGAGACCGACGAACACCGGTGCGACGGGCCTTGCCCGCCGTCTCTTCGCTATCTTAATTCATTGGCTCTCAGCCGTGCATGACCTGATTCGGCTCCGTGGCGGTCGAGATCAGGCTCGATTACAATCGAGCGAGCAGAACCAGTATCTACACTGTGGCAGGGTGAAGTTCCTGGGGAACCGGCAGGCGGCCGGCTGTTCCCCACCAAGCGGCCAGCCGGAACTTTGCCCTCCCCCCAAGAACGAGGGACGGTGATCATGGCAACTGAAACAGTCCGCATCGGCATTGTCGGTGCTGGTGCCAACACGCGGTTACGACATGTTCCCGGCTTCCGGGAGATCGAGGGTGTGGAGATTGTCGGCGTGCTCAACAGCACGGCAGAGTCGACCGCCCGTGCCGCCAAAGAGTTCGAGATTCCACGCACCTACCCCCATTGGCAAGCGCTCGTCGAAGACAGCGATCTCGACGCGGTGATGATCGGCACCTGGCCCAATTTGCACTGCGAGGTCACCTGTGCCGCGCTCGAAGCGGGCAAGCACGTGATGACCGAAGCCCGCATGGCCCGCAACGCAGCCGAAGCGCACCAAATGCTCGAAACGTCAAGGCGGCATCCCGATCTGGTGACGCAGATCGTTCCCAGTCCGTTCGGTCTTGTCGAAAACGAGTACGTTTTGGATCTGATTGCCGATGGGTTTCTGGGCGAGATTCGTGAACTGGTCCTCATCGGGGCCGGTGATTTATTTTACGACAACACGAAGCCGCTGCATTGGCGACAGGACAAGCAGATCAGCGGGTTGAACATTCTGGCGATGGGCATTTTGCACGAGGCCGCCCTGCGGTGGACACCCTGGCCGACAAGAGTTTTTGCGCAGACGAACCTTTTCGATCCCATTCGCCCGGCAACGGATGGGACTGGAACCGTCGCAACCACAGTCCCCGACAGCGTGCAGATTCTCACACAGTTCGAGGGAGGCGGCCGAGGACTATATCACCTCAGCGGAATCGACCTGTTCGGTCCGGGCATGCAAATTCACCTGTACGGCAGCCGAGGCACGATCAAGCTGCTGTTGGCGGATCCGACACAATTATTGATCGGCAGCGCCGGTGACGAGCAACTGAATCTGGTCGAAATTCCCGCTGAGAAGCGGGGCGGCTGGCGGGTGGAGGCGGAATTTATCGGCGCCATTCGCGGGGAAGAAAAAATTCGCTTCACCGACTTCGAGACCGGGGTGCGTTATATGGAGTTCACCGAGGCGGTGACCCGAAGCGCCGAAACGAACCAGCCGGTCGCCCTGCCGCTGAAGGAGTTCGCCTAATCGAAACTTTTCATTGGAGAATTGAACATGGTTCTCAAACTCTCAGCGTGGGGACGGGTTCTGAACCACAATGACCGGGAAATACGAATTTGAACTGCAACAAGCGATCGAGGCGGTTCGGCTCGCCTGTAAAATCTGCTTCAACGTTCGATCACAGATCTCAGCAGACGCCCTCGAAAAGGCGGATCGTAGTCCGGTGACCGTCGCCGACTTCGCCAGCCAAGCTGCCGTTTGGCGTTATAATGACGGCGGTTCGTGGTCGCGGGGCGGCGATGACTCCGCTCGACGAGACCACGACGGCACAGCCGATTCGGGTCAGCAAGATTCGCAAACCGGCACAAGCACGCTTCTACGAGTCGGTCGAAGCGGGACACAGCTCTCACGACCGCTCGGCAAAGATAGCCGAATGGCTCGGAACTTCGCGTTCATCGGTACGTTTGGACAGTAATGCAAAATGCGCCACGGTGGCACGTGGCGAGACCGACGTCTACTTGCGCCTGCCGACGCGTTCCGATTACATTGAAAAGATCTGGGACCATGCCGCCGGCGTGCTGATTGTCGAAGAGGCGGGAGGAACGGTCACTGATATCACCGGACGGCCGCTCGAATTCCACCATGGCCCCCTGCTGCAGGCCAATCGCGGAGTCGTGATGACGAACGGGCTGCTGCATGAACAGGTGCTGGAAGCAATAGCCGATTCCGATTGAAGCCCCTCGCCCGGAAAGCCGATGAACTTGCACGGACCTTGGCAATCCGATTCGAACAAATCGGATTCGCCTGAGTTTGTAGAACCCAGAAGTTAACCGATCGCTGAACTTTGGCCATTGACGTCGTTGACACCATGGATTGGCAGTTTCCCATAGCAGCTCTGCCCCCTCAGCAAGTGCTGGTGTTTCAGCAAGTGTTGGTGTTCGCCGTACTTGCTGCGATCGTCTATGCGCTGGTCGTTCTGCGGGCCGGGCCGGACCTCGTCCTGTTGGGCGGATTGACGCTGCTGCTGCTCAGCGGAGTCATCCAGCCGGAGCAGGCTCTGGACGGTTTCGCCAACGAAGGCTTGATCACGGTCGCCGTGCTGTTTGTGGTGGCCGAGGGGTTAACGCAGACGGGTGGCCTCAGCTTTGTCGGGCAGAGACTGCTCGGTCATCCAAGATCAGTGCGTTCGGCCCAATCGCGGATGATGCTGCCCACGGCGCTGATGAGCGCCTTCATGAACAACACCCCGGTCGTGGCAATGATGATGCCCATCATC
>CAUZTK010000096.1:0-11976 GCA_963582395.1 Planctomycetota bacterium
AAAATTTGATTACACAGTGGATCATGCCTGATGATTCTACCCGAGTTTTCCGCCAAAGATATCGATTTGATTGTCACCTCGCCACCCTACTGCAACCGCTACGATTACACTCGTACGTATGCGCTCGAACTCGCATATCTTGGTGTTAGTGCCGATCAATTGAATCAGTTTCGTCAGGACCTTTTATCTTGTACTGTCGAAAACCGAACCAAAGTCGAGAAGCTGCGCCATCAATACGATTCAGCCACCATAAGTCGATTGTTCGCCAGCGCGTTGGCCGCATTTGAATCGCAACAAGCATTGCAAGAGGTCCTTTCGGTTCTTGATGCAAAGCGCTCGCAAGGCCTGCTGAACAATACAAATGTGCTCCGGATGGTCAGAGATTATTTTCTAGAATCGGCTATTGTGATATTCGAATTTTCTCGAGTGGTCAAATCGAATGGAAAAGTGATTATGGTTAACGACAACGTCCAATATGCCGGAGAAAAAGTGCTGGTCGACTTGATCCTTTCAGACATCGCCCAGACTGCCGGTTTTGAAACCGAACATATCTGGACGCTTGGACGAAGGAAGGGAAATAGCAGCCAGCAAATGGGCGTCCACGGCCGAAAAGAACTGCGTAAATGTGCGTACTTATGGTGCAGAGTTTGATGCTGTATTCGGCGGAGAGTGACTGTTGAACGTAAAAAAGTTTCACAAGGAGTTGTTGGCATCAGATGCGTTTGTGCAATTTAGCCTGCGTTCCACAATCTTCGTAAAAAAAACTTTGTGGACTCCGTCTTCTGGATTGCATTAAACAGGTGACCCACCTCACCAAGCTCAATAATAGCTTCGACTGGTCCGATCCCCAGGCGTTCGGAATCAAGCAGGAAGCCTGAGAGCGAATCGAGGAAAAAGGGATTGAACCGGTCGTCTATTTTGCCATCCGCGTGTGATCGCCGAGCAGCCACAACTCCTATTATATTATCGGACGGTGGCTCTTCTTTCGCAGAAAGGATTGAGATCGCTCGTCGGCAGAAACGTAGCAAAGGCTGAAGCAGGGAAACTCGAAGAGCCTGGCCCCGATTGGGTCAGTCAAGTGACCGTCGCTATTAACAGCATTCTTTTCGGTGTGGTGTCCACTGCGGCAGACATCGCCGGAGAAGACTTGCCGGGTTTCCAGTTCGCAGAAGCCGACTCGACGATTCAAAGATCGTGGAACAATGCAGTTGGCACGGTCGGTGAAGAAGCGGTCAAAACCATTCTCGTGAACAATCTGCGGGATGAGATTCTACAGATCGTTTGGCGAGACCGCACCGCCACGGAATATCAACCGAAAATGCACTCGACGCTGATTGACCGGATCGGGGACGTGCGCGTCGTTCGTTTGACAAAGGGCTTTCATTTGCTGTTTTTCAGTGAACCGGATGTGTCACTCAGAAATTCGCAAGACCTTCCGGTTGTTGCGATCGAGGTGAAGGCGGGATCCGACCTGGCTGGAGCCCTCGAACGATTGGGGGCAGCCATGAAGTCGTTTGAAAACGAACGGAATTTGAATCCGCGGCTGAAGACGGTTTACGTCGTACGAGCGCTGCCGTCTGAGGTTCAAAAACGAATCAGCCAGAGCAAGCCCTTTGACTACACATTCGGACTGGCGGACCTCCTTGCCAATAGAAAATCGCAGCGCGTTTTTGCAAATCTTCTGTTGCGCGGCGTGCTCGGTAAATGAGGCCTGGAGGCAGTTTTCAGGGAGGCAGGTCGGAGGCACTGGGGCGTTACTCGTCGTGGACGACGTATGTGTTGAAGCGTTTCGAAGTCAACGCCTGCAGATTTCGGTCGACCAACTGCACGACCAATGCGGCGGTCCCTGTTGTCATCTCGATTAGTTTCAGGCCACGCTGAACGTCCAGCACGCTGACCGCCGATGCCAGACCGTCGGCCGTGACGCCGTCCGCAGCGATCACGGTGACGCTGCTGTTGCGGGTCAGTCCCAGACCCGTCTTCGGGTCGATGATGTGCGAGTAGCGGGTCCCATCGATTTCGACGAACTGATACGCATTTCCCGATGTGGCGACGGCCGCGTTGGCTAACAAGATGCGGATGGGGAGTTCCTTGCCATCGGACTTCGCTTCGGCGACCGGTCGACGTGAGCCGGCTGGTCTCTTCGATGAACCAGTGGTCTGACGCCCTCCGCTCGCCGCTTTCACCCGTGACGTCGAGGCATGCCTCAGTTTCGCAACTTCGATCGTCCAGCCTGTGCGGCCCGGCGGCGGGTCGCCCACCACAATATCGCCACTGCCATCGATTAACACCCGGCTGATCCCGTGCCGCTTGAGAATTCGTAAGGCTTCGTCACCGGCATATCCCTTAGCGATGCCACCCAAATCGATCCGCATGCCTGACTTCAAAAGTTTAATGGTCCCGGCTTGCGGGTCCAATCGGACGTTCGAGAATCCGACCCGTTGTCGGGCCGCCTCAAGCGCCGCCGGCTTCGGCAGCCTTTTCCGGCGACGGGCGATTCGCCATAATCGAACCACCGGCCCGACCGTAACGTCGAACGCCCCGTGCGTCTGTCGAGACAGTTTCAGCGAATGCGATAGGACCTCTAATAGTTCGGGACTGACCTTGACCGGCCGGCTCGGGCCGGAGCATCGGCATAACCGCCTGAGTTCGCTATCGGGGTCGTAGTCGCTCATCACCCCGTTGAGTTGTTTGATGCGCGCATAAGCGGCGCGTGCGGCATTGTTTGCGGCGGACTCGTCGCCGGCGTACAATACGATTCTGAACGGCACGCCCATCTCTATCTGCCGGAACTCGTAGGGGGCGAGCCTATCTTCGGCGGTCGTGACGCTGGTGGCCCTGCCTGTGAGCAGACAGGTGGTCAGCAGCCACATCCCACAGCGAATTCTCATGACCGCACCTTGTCTTATGACCGCGCCTTGAAGAAGGCCAGACACGAGTCGATCCTGTATGTTCAGCCTACGCTGGTTTCGATCCTCGCTGCAAGTCTGCTTAGCGCTCTCGGTTTGTACCACGGCTTGCTTGCCGGCCGTGGCACAGACTGCAAAGACGATGCAGCCCTACACCGAACGGATTTCTGGAACCGACGTCACGTTCGACATGCTGCCGATTCCGGGCGGTCTCTTCAGCATGGGCAGTCCGAAAACCGAAACAGGCCGCAAACCGGATGAAGGACCGCGACACAAGGTCCGCCTCGAGCCGTTCTGGATGGGCAAACACGAAGTGACCTGGGACGAGTACGACATCTGGAGTTTTGGTCTCGACATTCGGCGACGCAAATTCACAGGCCAAAAACCGACCGGGAACGACAAACAGGCAGATGCCGTCACCCGTCCCACCAAACCGTACACCGACATGACTTTCAACATGGGGCACGACGGCTTTCCAGCCATCTGTATGACGCAGTTGGCGGCCAAAATGTACTGCCAATGGCTCAACGCGAAGACCGGTCACTTTTATCGTCTGCCGACCGAGGTCGAATGGGAATACGCCTGCCGGGCCGGCACAACGACGGCGTACCACTTCGGCGACGATCCGAGCCAGCTAGACGAGTACGCCTGGTTCGCGGACAACACCGATTTTCAGTACGCAAAAGTCGGCCGCAAAAAGCCGAACCCGTGGGGCCTGTACGACATGCACGGCAATGTCGCCGAGTGGGTCCTCGACCAGTACGTCTCCGATTTCTACGCAAAGTTCGTTCGGACCAAAATTGCCAGCCACCCATTGGCGGTCCCGTCGGTGACGCAGCGATACCGGCGGGTGGTCCGCGGCGGGTCGTGGGACGACCGCGCGGCCAAACTTCGCAGTGCGGCCCGTGCTTACTCGGGGCCCAACTGGAAGTTGCAGGATCCGCAATTGCCGCAGAGCATTTGGTACTTGACCGATGCCGTACACGTCGGCTTTCGCCTGGTCAGACCGTTGCGGAAACCGTCTGAAGCAGAAATGCGAACACGGAACCTCGTTCCCTTGCCGGCTGATTTACTCAAGGACCTTGCCGAGGTCAAAGAGCGAATCGAGAAACGCGGGAAGAAGTGAACTGCACCGATGAGCCAATCATGTACGAAACCTTCGAGCACACCGCCGACTTGGGATTACGCGTTCGTGCTGAGGATTTGCCGACTCTGTTTTCCGAAGCGGGACGAGGGCTCTGCTCGATCTTCGTGGACAACCCTGCAGAGGTCCGTCCCCTTCAGGAATTGAGGATCCATGTCGAGGGCGATATGAAGCAGGTGGACTATCTCCTGTTCGACTGGCTGAGCGAACTGCTGTACCGTTTTGAGACCCAGCAGCTACTGCTTTTCGACTTCGACGTTACCCTCAACCAGACGGGGCTGTCTGCAACCGCGCGGGGCGAACGGGTCGATCCCCAGCGTCATCAGTTGGCGCACGAAGTGAAAGCGATTACGTATCATCTGCTGCAGGTCAAGGAAACCCCCCAAGGCTGGCAGGCCCAAGTGATCGTCGATATTTGAACGGACAGCCGATGTTCAACCACCGGGGCATTTCCTTGTTTTGCCCCCCGACCGGCTGGTAGGTTCAACGAAAACCTACTGTTGAAAATACACCTAAGAGCCGGAGAATTCCCCAATGCGACAACCCGCGCGACGTGCTGTATCGATCTGTCTGACAGTCGCTACCCTCATCGGCGCTGCCCGCCCGGTGCAGGCCGACTCCGATCCGCAGAACCACATCACGCACGGACCTATTTTGGGCCGGTTGAGCGCGCACGGAATCGGCATCTGGGCCCGCACGGTTCGCAGCGGCTCATTTTCGATCCGCTACGGGATTTCCCCGAACAAATTGGACAGCCTGACCGAACCGGTCGCCACCCGCTTCGGGCACGATAACACCGGTTGGATCCACATCACCGGTCTGAAAGCGAATACCAAATATTTCTACGAGCTGGTCATTCTCGGCAGCGCCGGGCAGACGGGCCGGGCCGGCTCGTTTCGGACGCTGCCCGATCCGAAAGAGTACTTCACCCCGGAACTGAATCCGTGCGGCCTGTTCAACTTTAGCTTTGAGTTCGCTTGCGGAAACAACCAGAACCTCGGACCGAGCAACGGCCCGTCGCTGCCGACGTTCAGGACGATGCTCCAGCAGCAAAAGGACAAAATCCATTTTGCCATCCTCAACGGCGATTGGCTCTACGAATCGCAGCGGATGTATCAACCGGCACAATGGCTGGCGCAAGTAGAACGGCCGAACGGCCCGCTGCCGAATGTCGTGGAAATGGCCCCCAGCATCGTCGGTGTTTGGCAGAACTACAAGCATTATTTCAATCAGGCACCCAACCTGGGTCGCTGGCATGCCGAAGTCCCCTCGTTTTTCACCTTTGATGATCACGAAATCCTCAACGACGTCTGGGGCGCCGGAACGCCCGGTCTGCGCGACCGGCGGGCCGTCTTTCGAGATATCGGGGTCCGCGCCTGGTACGACTACCTCGGCTGGAGCAATCCGACGACCTTCAAACAGCCAATCCACTTCGGCAAAGCGCAGCTGACGGCCGGCAGCAACGTTTTGGACGACCCGGCGGCCGATTTCACCAAACTGGATCTCAAGCAAGCGATCAATCTGCACGTGCACTGGGGAACGAAGACGGCCGGTGTCAACGACAACGCTTTGGACGGGGTCGGCGGCGCTGCGAATGCCGGCGTTTACCGCATCGAGAAGGTTCTCGGCCGTAACCACTTGCAAATCTCCCCTGCCGCCAAAGCGACCGGCACCGATTCGTACTCGATCGGCCGGCGTTCTTATTATCGGCTGCAGATCAGTAACTGCGATTTTTTTGTGCTCGACACTCGCGGTCAGCGCGAGATGCACGACACCCGCGATCCATACAAGAAAGGTCTCTCGATGCTCGGCCAGCAGCAGCGGGAATGGCTGCTGAAGGGCATGAAAAACAGCGACGCCGACTTCCTATTCGTTGTCTCGTCGGTGAACTTCATGGTGCCGCACATCGGCGGCGGGGCGGTGCGGACCGTCAACAAGGACGACGCTTGGACGGTGTTCTTCGATGAACGCAAGAAACTGATTGATTTCTGGGATACGCTCGACAAGCCGGTGTTGGTGCTGACCGGTGATCTGCACAACAGCTTCGTCATCAAAATAACCGACAACGTTTGGGAGTGCGCTTCCGGCCCGCATAACTCGAACAACCACTGGGCCAGCGATGAAGGAAACCGTCCGGCCAACGGTCGTTTCAAGTACGGTCCGCGGGACGTGGAAATTCGCTGGTCCACGTACTACCGAACGGACATTCCCCGGCCGATGTTGAAGCATCCGCATTACTGCGTCGTCAAAATCAACAACGTCTTCGACAACCCTCAGACTCTCGGCAGCCGTCGCTGGGTCGCATTTCCCAGGCCGCAGGTCATCTTCCGCTACTTCGACGGCCGGACCGGTGAGCTGAAATACGCCGAATCGATTTTAGCCCGGCCGAGACAATAATCGCCGCGGGCCAATCTGGCTGCCAAGCGGAGTGAAATGAAAATCGGGAGACGCACGAAAAGCTTTTAGAATGACCTATCATTCCGTAACGTTGTCAGTAGTCCTTGGCAAAAACAATTGACAATTACTCCCCCTCACGCACGGTTCGGAGGGGAGGGAGACCGGGAACGCAGCCGGTCTTCTTTACCTCTATCCTTGCTCAAACGTTAGGCTGCGAGAGCGTATGGAAAGATTTGACGAGATTTTTGAGATTGGCACGTCGCTTCTCTTTCTTGTTCTCGGCATCTGGGCTACCGCTTTCAGCTATGGTTTGGTAGGCGACCAACTGGTCGGATGTTTTCAGTGGAATGAAGGATTCAAGCGACATTTGCGATGGTTGGGACCATTGCTGATTGTGTCCTGTGTCGATTCATTCTTTCTTTTTTTGAGGTAGCCGGCCCTACCTTGTTCGATTGATGCGAGCGGGTCCAAAACGTCATCGTCGTGACCTCTTGTTCCGCGGCGCCCGCTTTTCAATACCGACGCACACGTTTTGTGCATTGGTCCCGCTTACGAACGCTCGGGGCCAGAAATCTCACCCAATCTATACTTCCTATACAACTCATAATTCACAAACGTCTCCATTTACCTGTGCATACTTCCGGATAGCGTTGATCCCTTTCTACCCACATTTCTCACAAACCACGAAAAGACCGGGTCCGATACGGTCGTATGACCATGAGAATCCTCGAAATCATCACGACCGTTGCATCTATCGGGATCTTTCGTGCGAACAAATCGGGAGTCAGCTGTGTAACAAATTAGATCGGAGTACAAACCGATGTAATCGATAGAACAAACGACACAGCACCAATCCGTGCTGTCTCGGTTCTTGGTGGATTCGATCAGACCGAGCCCGGCCGTTTGGCACGCCTGAGGATTCCCCATGTGACCTCCTGTGTCGGGACGTTTTGTCGATTCCCACTGAACTCGGCTTCGAATTCGACATGGGTTGTGGTGTTTTTTTGATCGCCACGGTCCGGTTCGAGAACGAACCACCGCTTCAGGCGGCTTGGCAACGGGGCCTCGAGTCAACAACGAACATTTAATAAGCATGACGCAGTTTTTCGAGAAACGCGATCCGTGGGGTCACGGCATGGCCCTCTGGGTTCTGGTGGCGATGGTGTTCGTCGCGCCGCTGGCCTGGTGGTCGGTCCGGCAAATCAAGCTCGAAAACGACGTTGCCAGCTGGCTTCCGTCGGACGATCCGCACGCCAGAATTTTGAATTGGTATCGAGGTCATTTCTCGGTCGAGGACCGCATCCTGGTTTCCTGGGAAGGAAGTGCGCTGGACGACCCGCGCGTGGCCCGTTTCGCAAGACGGCTGCAGGGGACTCCCGATGCGGATGGGCTAAACCGGGGCGGTCTGAAGTTTGTCGAGCGGGTCGTCACGCCGCATCAGCTCATCGCACAAATGGAGAAACGGGGCATCGGCCGAGACGAAGCGATTCGCCGTTTGCAGGGCGTACTGGTCGGCAAGGGTCGGTTGAAAATCCAGCTCACCGAAGCGGGACGCCGCCGCAAGCGGCAGACGATTCGTCTGCTAAAAATTCGTGCGAAATCGGAACTTGGTCTCGAACTGGAAATGCCAGCCCGGCCAGCTCGGACCGAGCCTGCCAATTTCGACGAGGAAGCCGCCGGGGCGGACGACTTGGAAGTGGAGCTCGAGAGCTTTGCGATCACCCGTCCCTACGATTTCCAAATTGGCTGGCGGGGGATGCATGGCCGCCCGCAGCAAGTCGATCAGGTGATGGAGGTTCTGCGAAGCCTGCGCGGTCGCCGCACCCCAAACAAACCAGAGGGAGATCCATTAGTTGTCGAAGGTTTCTTCACGCCGAGTTCGCCCGTCGCCCTGTCGGTGACGTTTTCGGATGCGGGTAGCGCCGATACGAAGACGGCACTGGTAGCGATTCGTCAAGTTGCCGCCGATGTCGGCATCGACCGAGACCATTTGCACATGGGCGGGCGCGGGGTTGCCGGTTCGGCTTTGAATCAGGAAGTCAAAAAAGCTGCCTGGAACCGGGGCTTTTCCCTACACCAAATTCATAAGCGCTCGCCGCTGTTGCTGTCGGGACTGGTGTCGATCGGTTTGGCTTTTCTGATGCTCCGCAGCTTTCGGATGGCGACGCTGGTGCTGATTGTCACGTTCTACACAACGCTGCTGTCGGTCGCGCTGGTTCCGGTGACCGGAGGCAGCATGAACATGGTGCTGGTCGTCATGCCGACTCTGCTGCTGGTGCTGACGCTCTCGGCGGCGATTCACGTGGCCAACTACTGGAAGCACGCCGCCCACCAAAATCGGCAGACTGCCGTGGTCGAGGCGACCACGATGGCGCGGCAACCGTGCGCCCTGGCCAGCATGACCACCGCCATTGGACTGCTTTCGTTGGCAACCAGCCCGCTCGCTCCGGTGCGGGATTTCGGACTGTACGCGGCAATCGGCTGCCTGTTGGCCCTGCTGTTGGTGCTGTACGCTCTGCCGGCGCTGTTGCAGTTCTGGCCCGCCCGTCCTCCCGCACAGGCGGAAGTCGACCGAACGGTGTGGAGGCGGCTAGGAGCGTTTCTGTCGCGATACTGCACCGCGGTGACGGTGGCTTCGCTGGCCGCATTGGCCGTCTGTGCGTACGGCCTGTACGACTTCCGCACGGAAACGAAGGTCATTCGCTACTTTCCCCAAGACGCGCTCATCATGCGGAACTACAATTTCCTGGAAGAAAATCTCGCGGGAATCGTCCCGGTCGAAATGATCGTCCGCTTTGACAAACGCGAACAGCGGCGGCTGAATTTCCTGGAACGTCTGGAAGTGGTTCGACAGATTCAGGACCGCATGCGTCAGCATCCCGAAATCAGCGGAGCCATTTCGCTCGCCGACTTCCAACCGGTCTACAAACCGTTGCCGGAGTCGGCAACACGAATACAGCGCATGCTGCGAAACAAGAAAGTGAAACAGACCGAACAGCGTGTGAAAGCCGAGAACGCGGCGGCCCGTGCGTTTCTGACCCTCAGCAGCCAGACGGCCGATTTGCACGAATCGGGCGAGAAGCGGCTCAGCGATCCGGGCGACGAACTGTGGCGGATTAGCGCGCAGGTGGCGATTCTGTCCGATTTGAACTATGGCGATTTGACCCGTGACGTCGACGAAATCGCGAAATCGGTGCTGAAATATCACGCCGGTGCCGGACACGTCGTGACCGGCATGGTCCCCCTGTTTCTCAGGACTCAGCAGGCCGTCCTGGACAGCCTGATTTGGAGCTTCGGCCTGGCGTTTTGCGTCATCGCTGTGGTGATGGTCTTTTTGCTGCGAAATCCGCTTTCGGGGCTGATCACCATGTTGCCCAACCTGCTGCCGGTCGGCATGGTTTTCGGGCTCATTTCCTGGAACGGGGTGGCGGTCGATATCGGCACGATGATCACGGCGTCGGTTGCGCTGGGGATTGCCGTCGACGGCACGCTGCATCTGCTCACCTGGTTTCGGGTCGGAATTATCCAGGGGATGTCGCGTGCCGAGGCGGTCTCGCATGCTCTGGTTCATGCCGGTCCGGCGCTGTGGCAGACCAGCACCGCAGTCGGTCTGGGACTGCTGATGCTGCTGCCGGCCGAGTTGCTGCTGGTCAGTCGTTTCGGCTGGCTGATGGCGTCGTTAATCGGCACAGCCCTAATGGCCGACATCATCTTTTTACCGGCCCTGCTGGCTGGACCGCTCGGTATTCTCATCGAAAAAACAGTCGCACAAGAGGCTGCTGCCCGATTGCGGAATGCGGAATCAGAAGGATCAACTGGAGAACAGGCCGGCCGGGACTCGGCTCCGGAAAATCCACAATCCGCAATTCGAAATGGACCCAACGACCCGGATGTTGGACCTCGCAAACCGCATCTGAGCGTCATCGAAAGCGCAAAAGTTGAAGGTTGAAGGATGGAATCTGACTCAACCTTCAACCTTTAACCTTCCTCCTTGCCTCCGGTTGCTCTTTCCACCGTTTTGAGCGGGAGTTAAAATTCTCCAACCGAAGAGTAGCGGTTTGTTTCGCGGATGACATTCAGCACGGAGTCAGAGACTTGAGCGAATTCGTCGAACCTTTGGGAATGAGAGTGCTCATTCGCAAAGATGAAAGTCGACAGCGGACACGCGGCGGGATCGTGCTGCCCGACGATGCCGAGATTCCGACGATCACAGGCCGAATCGTCGAGATCAGTGTGCAAATTGAAAACGACGACGATTTCCCCATCAAAAGATACGACAAAGTCCTCTTCAACCCCAAAAACGCGATTCCGGTCGATTTCGAGTCCGATAATTTACTCTACGTTGTTCCCCTTGAAGACCTGGTGGCCGTCTTCCGTCGCTCATCGACAAAGCCGTCAGCCGTCGGCTCCGCCGATGAAGCAGACCAATACGACGAATTCGATGACGGCGGCGAGTGACCGGCTGACGAGTTGGCAGAAGCTCTGAGCGTCCCCCGCAATACCAGCCGAAAATTCAGCCGCGGGAAAACAATTGCACGGTCCGCCCGGTCGACGCCGATTCGTATCCCGCCATAATGACCTCCACGGCGTGCGCGCCGACGTCGGCCGGAACGTCGCTCTGTCGGCCCTGTTCGACGCAGTCGAGAAAATATGACGCGTCGCTCGTGATCTCTTCTTCCAGCGTCCACCAGTCGGTTTTGGGTAACACTCCGCCCGCTTCCTGCGTGCTCGACCAGAACCCCATCGGGTCTTCCCGGTGCGGCGTCTCCGGCCCTCTCCAAGGGGCCGCGTCGCTGGAAATCTCCAACCTCGGCCGGAAGGCATCAATCGTGATACACTCCTCGGTGCCAACAAGGTGAATCTGGTGGACACCGTGACTTTGGTGACTCGACCAACCGGCTCGGCCGACGGTGATCGTCGCCTCGATGCCGCCGGGCATCTGCATCATTAGGCAGGAAAAGTCTTCGACGTCGTTGCGCTGGTGCTCAGCAAAGAAGTAATTGCTCGTGCTACCGAAGACGGTTTCCGTCCGAGAGCCCGTCAGCCATTGAAAGAGCACCAACGGATACACCCCGACGCAGAACAACTCGCGTTTGGAATCGATGAAGCTAAACCGTTCGGCGGGTACCCGTTCCTGCCTTGGTTTGGCAAGATCAGCCAAACCGGCGATTCCCTTGGCGAAGAACAATTCGCAGTGCAGTCCGACCAGCCGTCCCAGTCGACCCGATTGGATGATCCGCTGTGCCCGTTGGGCTAGCGGTGTCCGCACCAAGCTGAACATCTGGCTGAGGACGCCGGCCTCTTTAACGGCGGCCACGACGCCCCGTGCGTCGGCGACGGATGAGGTGAGCGGCTTGTCGATGTAAACGTGTTTGCCGGCCCTCGCGCAGCGGACCGTCAGCCATCCACGGCGTTCCGGCTCGGGGCAAAGACAGACAATCTGAACGTCGTCCCGGGCCAAGGCCGCCTCGAGGTCGTCGAAGTAGGGAATTTTCAATTCTCGGGCCAGCTCGGCATTCAGCTTTC
>CAUZTK010000097.1:0-11854 GCA_963582395.1 Planctomycetota bacterium
AGCATCGGTCATTTCGCGGCGTGTAAATTCGAAGATACCTTCGACGGCCTCGCGGTATCGCGGTTTGCCGGTCTGACGAAACGCCTCGACGTAGACGTCGGCCAACTGCGCCTGATCATAGAGCATTTTTTCAAAGTGCGGCACGAGCCAGAACCGGTCGGTGCTGTAACGGTGAAACCCACCGCCGAGATGGTCGTGAATACCGCCCGCTGCAATCTGGTCGAGCGTGTGGTTGAGAATCTTTGCCGCCTGTTGATCTTTCTGCCGATCGGCTGCGTATTGCAGCAGCGCCAGATTGGCGGGCGAAGGAAATTTCGGACCGTTGGGGTTGCTGCGATTGAAGCTGATGCCGCCGTATTCGGAATCGTAGCTATGGGCAATGGCACGAATGACCTGGTCGGTGAGTCCGCGGTCGATCTTCACCGGGCTGAGCACCAGTTGTGGTTTCATCACGTTGCGGACTGCGGCGGTGATGGCTTCGGCGTCCTGGACTACGTTCTGGCGACGATTTTTCCAGAGGTCGTTCACCTTGCGCAGCACGGTGTCGAAGCCGACCTGTCCATTCGCGTCTTTGGGGGGAAAGTAGGTTCCACCCATAAACGGTCTTCCCTCAGACGTGAGAAACATCGACAACGGCCAGCCACCTCCCTGCTGGGAACCGGTGGCCTGGAAGTAGATGTTCAGCGAGGTCATGTAAATGTCGTCGATGTCGGGTCGTTCTTCCCGGTCGACTTTGATATTGACGAAGTGCTCGTTCATGTAGGCCGCGATCTGTTCGTTCTCGAAAACAAGCCGCTCCATCACATGACACCAATAACAGCTACTGTAGCCGATCGAAAGAAAAATCGGCTTCTGTTCTTTTCTGGCTTTGACGAACGCCTCCGGTCCCCAGGAAAACCAGTCGACCGGATTGTGTGCATGCAGTAGCAGATAGGGACTGGTTTCTCGGACGAGCCGATTTGCAGATTTTTTCTTCCCGTCAAGGCCTGGCGCTTTCTTCTGGGGAGTTTCGCTGCGACTGTCGGTCGCTGCCCCTTTGTGATCGGCATGCGTCGGTCCTACGACGGGCTTTCCGTCATGCTGTGCGACGGAGTTTCCCTCATCTGAAGAACAGCCCCATACAAAAAAGGCCGGAAGCAGCACCAGGCGGCGGGTTTGTTCAGAGAACATCGAAGAGGTCTCCGACGAATGGTTTCAGGTAAAACGGTGTGGTCGCTGTCATGTCGTTGGGGTTTCCATCGCCAAGTGAACCAGACAGCCGACGGTCTTGACCACGACGATTCCGCTCCACTTCAATTGTAACAGGGATGCCGGACCAGGTCGTTTCCAAAATGACCGGGCAGGGCAAGAGCAGGCTTCCCTGGCTCAGTCGGGAATCGGCACAGTCTCCAGAATGCGGCGGATGATATCCTTGGCACGTCTGCGCTGCCCTTCGTGCAGCGGACCGCGGCAGACGACCCGGTGGGCCAAGACGGGAAGGGCCAGCCGTTTGACGTCGTCCGGGACGACGAACTTACGGTTTTCGATCAACGCCAGGCTTTGCACCGCGCGATGCAGCACGATTCCCCCCCGCGTGCTGATTCCCAATTCTAACTCGTCATGCGATCGCGTGGCGGCGATGATATCGAGCATGTAATCATCAATCGCATCGTCCACTTTGACCTCAAACACGGCGGACCGTAATTGCCGCACCTGGTCGATATTGAGCACCGGCTGCAGCGTCTCGACCAGATCGCCGTCGCGCTGACTGGTCAAAATGAGCTTCTCAAATTCACGGTCCGGGTAGCCGATTTCGATACACATCAAGAAGCGGTCGAGCTGGTTTTCCGGAAGCGGGTATGTTCCTTCGTGCTCGAACGGATTCTGGGTGGCGAGTACAAAAAACGGGTCGCTGAGCCGATAGGTCCGTCCTTCGATTGAGACCTGCCGTTCCGACATCGCTTCCAGCAGGGCGCTCTGGGTTCGCGGCGTGGTGCGGTTGATCTCGTCGGCGAGCAGCACATTGGTGAAAATCGGTCCCTTGCGGAATTCGAACTCGCCCAAATTGGGCAGGTACATGCTGGCACCGAGAATATCGCTGGGAAGCATGTCGGGCGTGAATTGCAGCCTCGTAAACTTGCACTCGAGGCTTCGCGCAATCGCTTTGGCCAAGGACGTCTTTCCGACGCCGGGAGCGTCTTCGATTAACAGGTGACCCTCAGCGAGTAGAGCCACGACCGCCAGTCTGATGGTCTCTGGTTTGCCGAGCAGAACACCGGCAATGTTCGCCTCCAGACGTGCAATGAGGCTGCCGGCATCCGTCACCACTTGCATCTCCGTTCTGAGAAACGTTCGCTTTCTACAAGGCGTCGAGTACGACTGCGGTGGGTTTCGAACAAGGTTTGGGCTGCCATTGCCGGAAATTGCGAGACGGAAGCCCGTGATGATTTACCGGTCCGGAACCGATGGCTCCAGTCACGCCTTCACATTATAGGGTTATCAATGCTCTCCGGCAATCAAATCGGCTGGATGGTCCTGCAACAGGTGTGACAATCATTTCTGTCATCCTGCCGGGGGTAAAATGGCGAGTGGTCAGTCGTCAGAGTTTGACGGTTGTAGCGGTTAGACGGATTATTCCGGTTGAATTGCTGGTTCTCTTTTTGCTTGATTTTTGGAATCATCCGGGACGATCTGACGATTCTTAAGATGAGATTCACCCGCCTATGTTGTTCCGCTGCGCGCTGCGGCGTTTGGTCGAAGGACGCCGAGTCATTTCTGAGATTGTCCGGACCTTTCTTTTCAGTCCTTCATCCAGACGAAGCTACACGACCGAAGTTGCACCAATGAAAAAACTTCCGACGACAACACAACGATCGAAACGATACATGACAGTTTCACGTTTGTGGTTGTCCAAAAAAATCTGCTCCGGCTTGCTCGCTCTGCTCACGACGGGATCGGTTGCGGATGTTTGTGTCGCCGGCGAATCCCAGCCGCCCGGGGTTGCGGTTTACGTCAGTCAAAACAGTGAACAAAACGGCAAAGAAGAGGTTGACCCGCCCTTGCCGGTTGCCGTCGATGACCGCCAGCCGGCGGCACCGCCCAGTTCGGACGGAACGAGCCGTTTCGATGCGGAAGTGAACGGGGTGTTCAATCGACCGGTCAAGCTGATAGACGACCGGCCGCCCGTGAACTTTGATCAGTCGATCCAGCGGATCGCAGAATCTCCAGAGCGGTCCCGTGTCGGTTCGGTCGAGGATGTCTTTGGCCACGATCCATGCGGTTGCGACACTCTCGGCCCCTTTGCGGAACGCTTCCGTAACAAGTTCCGCAACGATCTCGCCGAGTTTTTGCCGATGCTCCGAGACGATGCCCGCGGGATCGTTAATGGGAACAACGCTGCCATTCTGGGCGGTGCGCTGGCAACGGCCATTGTCTTTCGGCAAGACCTCGACGCCGTGGTTCGCGACAACACCGCCCGGTATCCCCTACGATGGGGTGATGGCAGCCAGATGCTCGGCCGTTTGGGTGATGCCCGTTACCAGGTCCCCGTGCTGTTGGCGGTGTACGGGATCAGCCTCCAACGAGACGATGACGAACTGCATAGTCTTAGTGCCTCGCTCATCAACACGTACACAATCAACGGGCTGAGCACGCTGGCGATCAAAGCGATTGCCAACACCGACCGGCCGACCGATAGTTGGAACGGCGGAATGTTCGGCTTTCCGTCGTTTCATTCTTCGAGCAGCTTTGCCATGGCGGCCGTCCTCGACGAGCATTACGGCCACAAGGCAGGTCTGCCCGCTTACGCACTAGCCGGACTGATTAGCTGGAGCCGGATCGACGAGCGAGACCATGACCTCTCCGACGTTTTGTTCGGCGCCGCGCTAGGTTACGTAATCGGCAAGTCCGTCGCGGGACGTCACTTGTGCGGCGACTCCCGCGTCCGATTGCTGCCCTATGTGCATCCCAGCGATGGCTCCACCGGTCTGATGCTGGATTGGCCGTTCTGAATCCGCTCTACTGAAGGCAGCCCGATCACGGCGCCCTTTACGAGACCCGTCTGAGGACATACCTGCGCGTCGTGGGCTGATTAAGCTCGAAGATCCGGTCTTCCATCGCGCGGGCCGCCCGTTCGTGGATTTTGATCTGTTCCTCCAGGCCCTCAAGTTGTTTGCGGGCTGTCTCAACCTGTTTCTTGAGTTCCGCATCGTCAGGTGAAGCTTTCAGCCGTTCGGCATCACGGGCGTATCGCTGGAACAACCGCCATTCGTTCCGTAGCGCTCGGACCGGACGGTCGTTCCGCTGCTTGTTGAGCTGTGTCACTTCCAGCGCCTGCCGGTTTTGCGGCGTCTTTGCGTTCGCCTGCAATTCGATGTGACGGGACAGTTGCGTTGAACTGAACGTACCAACCACATCGCCGTCGATCGTCAGCTCGTATTGGCCCGGTCGCAAGCCGTGAAGTTCCAGTGCCTCGCGACTCATACGGTGTCCCAGGTTCAGCAGTTTCACGCCAATCGCGGCCTCTTCCGGCAGCACCAGCGGCAAACTCTCGGCCGCCCAACTGAAGGAGAGTCCATCCGCGGTTGTTTGCAGATCAGAGACAGTTCCGCCTCGTGCATGGACCTGCGGTTTGCCCTCGCCGCTGTTGAAGATGCGAATGCTGGAAACCGGGCTCCGCAGTCCCATCTGATCAAGAATCGCATAGGCCATCACCAATTGTCCGGGCGGATCGGGATGCACGGAATCGCGAATCATGGTGAAATCTGGCTGGGTCTTGCGCTGTCGCAGCGTCAGAGTGTTCAGCGGACTAAACATGTCGACGAAACCGTAACCGTTCTCGACCGCCACTTCCTGCAGCCAACTGCCGTAAAACGAGAGCACCGAATTATACAGCTCAAGGGTCCCGGGCACACGTCGGCGATCCCGCTTGCGAGCGGCCCGTGAATCGAACATGGTGGGCGTCATCAGAATCGGCGTGGCGCCGGTTTGTTTGATCCGAGAAATGACTTCGATCATGTCTTTGCGGTACTTCTGAAACGTCTGTTCGTCATAAGGCCGATACGAACCGTCGTTCATTCCCAACAGAACGGTCACGTATTTGGGTTTGTAGGCGGCAACGTCACGGTCGAACCGTTGCAGAGCGTCCCAGGCCCGCGCGCCGCCGACACCCGAGTTGTGAAACTTCAGCCGCATCTGCGGGAAGCGGGTGTAAAAGAAATCTTCGACATATTGCGTGTACAGACACTGATGCGTGATGCTATCGCCCAGAAAGACAAGACTATCTCCGTCTTTGAAATCGAGTTTCGCCAGCGGAGACTTGTGATCCTGTCCCGATGTCGGCAGCGCTTGCAGAAAAGCGATCAGACAGACAACAACTCTAAGATGACAGGTGCGAACTTTCATGGTGGCGGCTCCCCTGGCCAAGGTTGGAAAATTCGGATGTGAGAAAATCAACGGCTGGCGTTTGACTTCAGCTTTTTCGTCATCTCGGCAATCCCGTCTCGATAGACGTCGAGCACCCGCTGCCGTTCTTGATCGTCGGAAAAATTGGCTTTCTCGGCAATGAAGTCGTGATTGTTCTTCATCGCGGCGAGCCACCGGCTGGCGACTGACGGGTCGAAGTGACTGCGCCCGCCGACTTCTACGTAGATGGCACTGGTGTGTGCGAACAAGTCGTGGCCGAACTCATTTTTTGAGACCGGTTGCTGCAGTAGCGGGTCGTCCTTAACCGGCGGCGGTGGTGTCCGCAGGGCTAGCCAACCGGGGCCCGGCTGTTCGACGGCCATTGACAAATCGGCTTCGTAGTGTCTACCGACACGACGACTTGGGGACCGGGCAACGACCCGTCCGTTCCGCACCAGCTCGATCCGCCCGAAGTCAACTCGTCCGACGGCGCGGGCCTTGACTTCGGTTTTTCCGGGTGCTTCGAGTTCAATTGTTTCGCCGATCTTTTTCCCGTCGGCGCTGAACTCCAACAACGGCCCGTTGGTGATGTAGGTCCGTCCGGCAGCCAGGGCTTTGAGCCACGATTTCACGCTGACCTCACCCGTCATTTCGGCATAGGCGCGTGAGAAATCGTACATGAACCAATCGGTACCGGTCGAGAACGGGACCTGCAATCCGGCGTTCAGGTAGCGGTAGAAACTATCCTTGTAACTGCCGTGCGGCCCGCCGTCGAAGATGTTCTGGGCGTTGACCCGGCCGGTCAGAAAATTCGGAAAAGCCTCTCTGCCCCAACTGTTGTGGCACCAGATGATCGTTGCGTCGTCCCGGCGGGCAGTGTCGATCCCGCGCTGCAGCGGGATGCCATCGGTCCCTCTCTTCATGATGCCCTGACCGATGCTGACCGGCTGAATCAGTTTCTGGATGTTGAGCAGCATGACGTGCCCGTAACCTTCGCCAAACCCGGTGAAGTTGTGCCGGTGCTCTTCGCCGTTGCCGAACGTGACCCCTGAGATTTTCGTTAACGACGCCAGATCGCCGTCGGTGTAGCGGTTCGATGTGTATTCCCGATCGGCCCCCGCGCGTTCCAGATAGGAGAGAAACAACAAATCGAGTCCGTCTGCTTGGGGAACTTCGAGCAGGTAGCGGTCGCACTCCGCCCGGCTGATCTTCTGCAAATGCAGATGTGTGTTGGCCGACCTATAACCGCGAAGCGATGCGTCGTAAAACCGCTTGAGCAGAAGGGTGACGTTGGCCCGGTCTTGGGTGGTCAAATCGATCGTAATCTGGTTCTGTTCGGTCTCCAGCCCCGAGAGCGCCGCGATGATGAGCTTCTTTTTCGGTAGCTGCAGGGTCGTCGATTTCGCCAGCACCGACCAACGGCCGATCGGCAGGGTCTCATCCAGCCCCAGCCCGCGGGAGAGCAACTCACGAACGGCGACCCGATTGCCGTCGGCGTCGGCAACACTGACCAGTCCAGACAGTTCACGGCCGGTCGCCGAGTCGATCAGCTTCAGCGTGACGGTGCAATTTTCTTGAGCGTGGCTTCCGGCCAGGCACAGCAGCCCAATCATCGACAACATAGTCATGGCTGCCGAAATGCGCATGTTCGCACCCTCGCCCTTTTCGTTTGCGTTTGGATTCGTACAAATCGCCAACTCCATGCTAGAATTCAGCTTCGCCGGGCACAACGCGCGACGCAAAATATTCACCGGTCTGTCCAGATACAGCCGACGGCGAATGGGAATAAGTGAAGGAGTACCGATGCCAACGTCGATCACGCAACTTCAGCAAAAGCAACTCGCGCAGGCCGAAGAGCTGCTGTTCTCGGGTCCGCAGAAGGCCGGTTTTGCCAAAGATTTGTACTTCGGAAAGTTCCGGACCGAGTCGATTCTGCCTTACCCGTCTCTTTCGGCCACCGAGCAGGCCGCCGGTGACGAAGCGGTGGCTGCGATCCGCAAGTTCTGTGATGAAAAGATCGATGCGGACCGGATCGATCGTGAGGCCGATCTTCCCGCCGACGTGATTCGTGGATTGGGCGAACTCGGCGTATTGGGAATGACGATCTCGACCGAACACGGGGGTCAAGGTTTCTCGCAGCAGAACTACTGCCGAGTGATGGAAGTGATCGGCGGCCACTGCGCTTCGACGGCCGTGTTCATCAACGCGCATCATTCTATTGGGCTCAGAGGGCTGGAACTGTTCGGGACCGAGGAACAGAAAAAACGTTGGATGCGGCCACTGGCAACGGGAGAGCAAATTGCGGCCTTCGCCCTGACCGAACCGGAGGCCGGCTCTGATGCCAGCAACGTTCAGACCCGGGCCGAGCCGACGGAGGACGGCAGCGGTTTTGTGCTGAACGGTACAAAGCACTACATCACCAACGCCGCCATTGCACAACTGTTGACGGTCATGTCCCGCACGCCAGATGAAAACGATCCCGACGGTAAAATCAGCGCGTTTCTGGTCACGCCCGATATGCCCGGTTTCGAAATCGTCGAGGGTCGCATGGAGAAGTGCGGGATTCGCGGGACCGCCACCGGCAAGCTGGCCTTCAAGAATATGATCGTGCCGCGTGAGAACGTCCTCGGTCCGATTGGCAAAGGGCTGCGGGTGGCGTTGACGGTCCTCGATTTCGGCCGCACCACCTTCGGCGCCAGTTGCACCGGCGCTGCGAAGTTCTGCCTGCACAAGGCGGTCGAACGGGCCAACAATCGCCGGCAGTTCGGCCGGACACTAGGCGAGTTCGAATTGGTCCAACAGAAAATTGCACACGCCGCAGCCGACACCTTCGCCATGGAAAGCGCGACGTATCACACGGCGGCTTTGATTGACAGCGGCGCGGAAGATTACATGCTCGAAACGGCGATGCTGAAGGTGTTCGCCAGCGAAGCGCTGTGGCGGATCGTCAACGACACGCTGCAGATTTGGGGCGGGGCCGGTTACTTCACCGATCAGCCGTTGGAGCGGATGATGCGCGACGCGCGGATCAACCTGATCGGCGAGGGGGCCAACGAGGTCTTGCGGTGCTTCATTGCGATGGTTGGTCTGCGGAACGTCGGCAAGCAACTGGAGGGCGTCAAGCAGAGACCGTGGAGAGTCACAAAACTGTGGCGCCCCAGCCCTAATGTCCCGTGGATTGGACCCACCAGCGACCGACTCCCGATTCGTGCTCAAATGCAATCGGCCGCAAATCGGCTGAGCCGGCAAATCGGCACGTTCGGCCGCGTCTGTCGAAACGTGCTGATCCGCTACCGCGAGGGGATTCTCGAGCGGCAGTCGGTGCAGGCGCGTCTGGGAGATACCGCCACCGAGATATTTCTTTCGAGCTGCGTCTACTCTCGGCTGAGTTCACTCGTGGAACGTGCCGACGTCGTTGACACGAATCGCGCTCGCGATTTTCAGACCGGTCTGCTGTACATGAGGATGGCACACCGCCGCAATACAATTCGTCTTGCCGAACTGAAAACCAACAATGACTCCGAGTTGAACAGGACTGCGATTTCGTGGCTCGAACGAAGGAGTTGACTCGCGCCGATGCCCGGCAACGTCAGGGGCGAATGCGCCGGTCGGAGTTGTTATAGTGTCCGCAAGGTGATTTCACGCCGACGGCCATTTCATCGGTGGTTTCAGGAGACCACAGGGAGACTGCGGCAGCATGCAACACGACACCGCTTTTCAGATGTCAGCTTCGAACATCCGGTACGGGCAGGGGATCACCCGTGAGGTAGGGATGGACCTGGTCGATCTCGATGCCAAACGGACGCTGGTGGTCATCGACCCGGCGCTGCGATCGCTGCCGGTCGGCGAGACGGTCCTGGAATCGCTGAAACAGAACGGTGTCAGCTTTGACGTGTTTGACGGTGTGAGCGTCGAGCCGACTGACCGCAGTTTTCAGCAAGCGTCGCAAGTTGCCACGGCAGGCGGATTCGACGCATTTGTCGCCGTCGGAGGGGGCAGCACCATCGACACCGCCAAGGCAGCCAATCTGTACTCGACCTATCCTGCCGATTTCTTCGATTACGTCAACGCGCCGATCGGGAAGGGGCTGCCGGTTCGCGGTCCGCTGAAACCGCTGATCGCCATCCCGACCACAGCCGGAACCGGCAGCGAAACGACCGGCGTGGCGATCTTCGATGACCTTGAAAAGAGGGCGAAGACCGGCATCGCGCATCGCTACCTCAAGCCGACGCTGGGAATCATCGATCCCGACAACACCCGCACAATGCCCGCCGCAGTCGCCGCCTCGACCGGTCTAGACGTGTTGAGCCATGCGCTGGAATCGTATACAGCGCTGCCGTACACCAAGCGGCCGAAACCGGCCCGTCCCCTGGAACGACCCGCCTACCAGGGATGCAATCCCATCAGCGACATCTGGGCGCTGCGGGCGCTGGAATTGATGTCGGAGTTTCTGCCCAGGGCCTTCGCCGACACCGGCGATGACCAGGCTCGCGGAAACATGCTGCTGGCGGCAGCGATTGCCGGCATTGGCTTCGGCAACGCCGGGGTCCATCTGCCGCACGGCATGTCGTACCCCGTGGCCGGAATGGTCCGCGATTTTCAGCCGGACGGGTATCAGGTCAACCACCCCATGGTGCCGCACGGCATGTCGGTCATTCTAAACACGCCGGCGGTGGTGCGATTTACCGCTCCGACCTGTCCCGAACGGCACCTCCGGGCGGCCGAGGCGCTGGGTGTCGACGTTTCGAACGCGAAACCGAACGACGCCGGCGAGATTCTCGCCAATCGAATCATCGGTTTCATGCGCGAATTGAACATGCCCAACGGATTGCAGGCGGTCGGCTACACGCAGGACGACGTCCCGGCACTGGTCGAGGGAACCCTGCCGCAGCATCGCGTGACGAAACTTTCGCCCCGGCCGGCCGGCCAGACGGAACTGACCGAGCTGTTCCGCGAGTCGATGACGATTTGGTAAACGCTCGTCAGAGTCAGAACGACAGAGCCAACAACACAACCAGCACGGTCCCCATGAAAAAAAGAATCGTGAGAAACAGCCTAGTGGCGCGGCTGAGAATCCGTTCCGGCAGTTCGTAGCGGCTGGCACTGTAAACCAGGCTGATGACTGCAGCCAGCGGGAACAGATACCAAGTGATGTTGATGTCGGCCAGCAGAGTCAGCACGTTCATAAGTATGACGTTCAACTTTTAAGTTCGATCGTGGAATCACCAGCCCTTGGTCATTCGGAGATTCGCGAAACTACACTACCGGCTTTTCGGCCGGTTCAGACTGCGGCTGGTCCGCTCGCGTTTTTTTTCGGTTTCTTCTCGTCGGTACCTTCTTCATCCTCGTCACCGTAACCGTAGGCGGGACCATCCAGAGCATCCCAGACAGCCAGTAGGTTGAGCAGTCCGGCAATCCAGGTGAAGACCTTGGCCAGTTCAAACTGCTTCGCCAGACTGCCGTGCAGTCTTTTCAGGTCGTCGTCCTCCAACGGGACGGCAAATCGATTGAAAAAGCTGCGGGGGATTTCGCCCCGAAGATATCCAATCTCTCGTTCTTCGCCGTCCACGACTGCGAAGACGGGGCATTCGAGTCTTCTGTGGTGGTCGACGGCAACCTTTTCCTCGATCAAAATCTGGCCGCCCAGTGACAGTTTGATTGGTTCAAGGGGTCCATCTTCTTCCTGCTGCAAAGTTCCGCTGAAAGTCCCTCGGACTTCGGGTCCGAAGTCTCCCACGACCGATTTGAGCATGATCTCGCCGAAGATGAACCCGTCGATGTTGCGATCTATAATTTGTGCTCGTCCCTGGTAGGGTGCCGAAAGCCCCCCCTCTGGAACGGCCTGCTGGTTATCGGGGTGATGATAACGGCGTGACTGAATCAGAGCTGGCAACGCGATCAGACCGATGCCCCCCTGAGCGAAAAACGCAATATTCTTCTCTCCCGGTTCCCAGCGCCAGTAAACTGCTTTCCATTCCGACAGAGCCAACCCGCAAAGCAGCGTGCTGAGAATGCAGACCAGGTAGAGCACCCCCTTAAAGATCCGGCCCTGATATATCTGACCAGCACCCGGGACTAAATAGGTCAGCACGGCCGCCACATGAGGGTTTTTATGAGGAATCCTGGGGTCGAACATCGTCAGTAAAAGGCTTTCTGTATGAAGCGGAAACAAGGGCCATCTCCGGCAGACGACCCCATGGACCGGTCGCTCCCAAGCCAGCAAAAGCAAGCACGCGGCCGGTTGCCAAACCTGGGCTCATTGTAGGAAGTCGGTTTGTCCGAGGCCAGTGCAGCAGAGAACTCCTGTTGTACAACTTCACCGCCGGTCTATTAGCTTGAATAGACTGCAACGTCGCGTTAGGCTGACAGTGACGTCGGGGTTTTGTTGACGCGACGGCCCGGCGACTCTTTAGAGAGTCATTCAACGTCTGCTCTCGGCATTCTCATTCTCTGCCGATCATCTCTCATCTCT
>CAUZTK010000098.1:0-11843 GCA_963582395.1 Planctomycetota bacterium
TTGAAGCAGCGATTGGCGAAACTCGCCGAGCAGAAGCCCAAACCGCCGGCGAGTGTTGCAGCAATGGCGTGCGTGGAGTTGCCATCGGGTGTGCCGAAGACCGAGTTGCTGGCCGGGGGCAGCTACACGGCTCCCATTGCCGAGGTCGAGCCGGCTGTCTTATCCGTGGTGAATGCCAACCGGAAAATTGATGTGATGATTTCTCCGCCGCGTGCGGGAACGTCAGGACGCCGGGCCGCATTGGCAAAGTGGTTGACCGATCCGGGCAATCCGCTGACGGTACGGGTGATGGTGAACCGCATCTGGCAGGGGCACTTTGGCAGGGGTCTGGTGGAGAATGCGAACGATTTCGGGACACGGATGGCTCCGCCCTCGCATCCCGAATTGCTCGACTGGTTGGCGAGTGAGTTTGTGGCCCGCGACTGGAGCGTGAAGTCGCTGCATCGACTGATTGTCTGCTCGGCGGTCTATCGGCAGTCGAATTTTCGCAAGAATGTCAAAGCAGTGGCACAGGCCAAACAAGTCGATATGGACAATCGTCTGTACTGGCATTTCCCGCGGCGGAGGCTGTCGGCTGAGGCGATTCGCGATGCGTTGCTGTCGGTTTCGGGAGACCGGAGCGACGGAATGTACGGCCCCGGCGTGCGGCCCGAATTGCCGCCGAACTACAGCACCCGCGAGAAATGGGCCGTCTCGAAGAATGCAGCGGACCGGCAACGGCGGTCGGTGTATATCTACGCCAAACGGAATTTACCGTATCCGCTGCTCAAGGCGTTTGACTTTCCCGACATGCACGAAAGCTGCGCCCGCCGAGCCGAGACGACCGTCGCGCCACAGTCGCTGATGCTGCTCAACAGCGAGATGGTGACGGGCTACGCGACACGGATGGCGGGGCGATTGATGAAAGATGTTGGCGATGATGATACGGCAAAGCTGGTTGACGCGGCGTATGAGGCGGCATTCGGCAGGACGCCGGATTCCGCCGAACGGTCGGAGGCGACCGCGTTTCTAGGCCGGCAGCGGGAGTTGATTGAGCAATCGACTGCGAAGAAGCTGGGGGATGCGACGTTGGCCGCCGCGTTCGTGGATTTTTGTCATGCGCTGTTGAACTCGAATGAGTTCTTGTACGTTGAATGATGGGAGCGCCGAGGATGAAGAAATTCAGTGACTCCGCAATTGTCGAACGGGAAGGCGACGGGTTCGTCTCTTTCTGTCCGGAATTGGACGTTGCGAGTCAGGGAGACTCGGTTGAAGAGGCGACCGCGAACATGAAAGAGGCGGTCGAATTGCTGGTCGAATGCGCCGACCCGGAGGAAATTGACCAGCGATTTCACGATGAGGTTTTTGTCACTCGATTCGAGGTTGCGAATGGGTAAGTTGCGGGTTCTGTCTAGAATCGAAACCTGCCGGAGATTGAGTATGAATTCTCATCACGCTGAATTCCCAAGCAGCCGTCGCGAATTTCTGGCTCGTGCGGGTGGCGGGTTCGGCGCGCTGGCTCTGCAAAGTCTGCTGGCTGAAGAGGGCCTGCTAGCGAGTTCGACGGTGGATGCGCTCGCTGCCCGGTCGCCGCACTTCGGCGGGGCGAAGAGCGTGGTTTTTCTATTCATGGACGGTGGGCCGAGCCATCTGGATACGTTTAATCGCAAGCCGAAGGTGAACGAGTACGCCGGCAAACCGCTGCCCGATACGATCGAGCGGAAGATCACGCCGATGGGAGTTTCGGAAAATCCGCTGCTGGCCAGCCAGCGCAAATGGAAACGATTCGGCGAGAGCGGGCTGGAAGTTTCGAACTGGTACTGGCACGTGGGTGAACGGGCCGACGACATCTGCGTGATTCGCTCTTGCCAGGCGGACGGATTGAACCACGTGGGCAGCGTTTGTCAGATGAACACGGGCAGCATTCTGGCGGGCCGTCCGAGCATGGGAGCTTGGGTGACCTATGGGCTGGGGAGCGAAAACCGCAACCTGCCGGGCTTCGTGGTGTTGCTGGACAATCCGAAAGAACCGCCGGGGGGCAGCCGCGTGTGGGGAACCGGTTTCATGCCGGCCACCTATCAGGGGACGCGGTTTCGAAACGGTCCCGAACCGATTCTGCATCTTAAGAATCCGAACGGCATCTCCGAAGTGCGGCAGCAGAGCAAGCTGGAGTTCATTAACCGGTTGAATCGCCGGCATAGGGAAACTCGGCCGGGAGGGACCGAACTGGAGGCGCGAATTGTCTCGTACGAGTTGGCATTCCGCATGCAGGCACACGCGCCGCAGGCTGTCGATTTGACCGAAGAGACGCAGGAGACTCAGACGCTGTACGGGTTGGACGACAAGCAGACCGCCGCATTCGGTCGCAACTGTCTACTCGCCCGGCGTCTGGTGGAAAGAGGAGTACGGTTTGTGCAGTTGTATTCCGGTTCGGGCAGCAAGTGGGATGCGCACAGCGCGATCGAAAAGAATCACGGACTGCACTGCGGCGAAACCGATAAGCCAATCGCCGGGCTACTAACCGATTTGAAGCGCCGCGGCTTGTTGGACGAGACGCTGGTGGTGTGGGGTGGCGAGTTCGGCCGCACGCCGATGTCGGAAAAAGGGGACGGCCGTGATCACAACCCATACGGCTTTACGATGTGGATGGCCGGCGGGGGCGTTCGCGGGGGACAGGTGATCGGCGCGACCGACGAATTCGGCATGCACGCGGTTGAAGACCACGCTCACGTGCACGACCTGCACGCCACCATTCTGCACGCTGTGGGCGTCCATCACGAGACGCTCATCTACCAGCACCAGGGTCGGCCGGAACGGGCGACGGTGAATGAAGGGGCGGTGATTGAGCGGGTGTTCTCGTGATGCCGTTTCGTGACGGCGACAGGACCTACGAATTCAACGGGCTGCTAAACAGCATTGTCCAGGTGGCGAAGCCGTAAGAGGCCGCTGAGTCAACGCACGATTGACACGAGACGTCGATTGCAAGCGCCCCTCCATCCAGACAAAGCAACATCGTCTGGGCCACACGGCCGCCCCCTTCTGACTGGCAAAAGCACTGCCGGCGTGCGAAAATTGGGCTGCGAAGCTAACGATTATCGTTCGAGCCGAATCGGGTGGCGATCGAGTCAGGTTTGCAGTCCAGTCCACACGCTCGGCTGAGATGGGGAGAAAAGCAATGAGATGTCGACGGAAGAGGACGAGGTCGGTTTTGTTGTTGGGGCTACCGTTGTTCCTAGTGGTCCTGTCGGCGGTCACCGATCGACAATTCACAACAGCAGCCGAAAAGCAGGCGAAAGCCAGGCTGACCTTGCACAGCAGGTCCCGCGTCGAAACCGCCGCCGGCAGCGGCCTGTTCCGCACGGTCGCCAAGACCCTCAACTGGGACCCGAAGAAGACGGCCATCGTCGTTTGTGACATGTGGGATCTGCACCATTGTCTGAACGCGACCCGCCGGGGGGCTGAGATGGCGCCGAGGATGAACCGGGTACTTAAAGAGGCCCGCAGCCGCGGCGTGACCATTATCCACGCGCCGAGTCGTTGCATGGAGTTTTACAAGGGCCATCCTGGCCGAAAACGGGCCATGACAATCCCCCGGGCGCTCAACATGCCCCAGGATATCGGCAGTTGGTGTTACGTGATTCCGTCTGAAGAACAGGGAAAATATCCGATTGACCAGACGGACGGCGGCGAAGATGACGATCTGCTGGAACACCGACAGTGGGCCGCCAAGCTTACCGCTTTGGGACGGAATCCGCTGAAGCCTTGGAAGAGGCAGACCGACCTACTCGCCATCGAAGAGGGCGACTTCATTAGCGACGATGGCCACGAAATCTGGAGCGTGTTAGAGCTGCACAATATCCAGAACGTCATTTTGGCCGGAGTACACACCAACATGTGCGTGCTGGGCCGGCCGTTCGGGCTGAGAAACATGGCCAAAAACGGCAAGAACGTGGTACTGATGCGCGACATGACCGACACCATGTACAACCCGCAGCGGGCTCCCTACGTCAGCCATTTCACGGGGACCGACCTGATCGTCGAACATATCGAGAAATGGGTCTGCCCGAGCATCACCAGCGTCGATCTTCTCGGCGGCCGGCCGTTCCGGTTCAAAAACGACAGCCGCCCGCATCTGGTCATCGTCACCGCCGAGCGTGAATACCAGACCGACCAGTCGCTGCCGCCGTTTGCTGTGTCGCACCTGGGCGGTGATTTCAAAATCAGCCATGTTTTTGCCAACCCGCAGGATCGAAACGATTTGCCGGGCATCGAAATTCTCGATGAGGCCGACGTCGCCCTGATCAGCGTTCGCCGCCGCGTGCTGCCCCCACAGCAGATGGTCGTCATCCGCCGTTTCGTCGAGACTGGCAAACCGCTAGTGGGCATTCGCACGGCCAGTCATGCATTTTCGCTGCGCAGCAAGGAACCGCCTAGCGGTTATGCAGCCTGGGAAACCTTCGATCCGGACGTGATCGGCGGACACTACGTGGGCCATCACGGCCACGGTCAGCAGACGTCGCTGCGGATTGCCGACGGCCTAGAGAACCACCCGATCTTGACGGGCGTTGAGACGGCGAGTTTCGTCGGAAACGGTTCGCTGTATCTATCGAAACCGCTGGGTGAGTCGGCAATGCCTTTGCTGATCGGCTCGATCCCTGGAAAGCCCGCCGAACCGGTGGCGTGGACGCACATTCGCAAAGATAGCGGCCGCACGTTCTACACATCGTTGGGCCACATCGACGATTTCCGGCAACCCGTCTTTCGCCGGTTATTGATGAACGGCATCTACTGGGCGGCCGGTCTGAAACCGCCCGATTTGCTGCCCCGCGGGGCCGATGTCAAAGCGGTGACCGCGTCGAAATCGGAATAAGCTGTATTGTTCGCTGAGCCGCAAGGGGCCAATTCACATTTCTGGTCCGTTCGCGGGGTTGCCAATCGTTTCGAGAGATTGACGCGCGTTCGAGGTCCTTCATGAAGTCGATGGTTTCTTTCGTTGCCGCCGCTTGCGGCCTGTTGTTGATATCGCCCTTCACCAATTCGGCCGAGAAAAACAACGCCGACTCGCAGTGGATCACCATGACCGTTCCTAGATTTTGGGAGGAGCAGTCTCCAGGAAAACTCTCTCGGTACGACGGCTTTGCCTGGTACCGTTGCTACGTGCTGGTGCCGAAGAATTGGAAAAGCTGCGAGCTGAAGCTAGCCGTCGAAGCGGTCGACAACGTGCATGAGGCCTTTTTCAACGGCGTCAAGGTGGGCGGACGCGGCTCGTTGCCGCCGAAGTACAAAAGCGGGCTCTCTTCGAAACGGGACGAATACCCGGTTCCGCCGACAGCGGTCGTTGCCGGAGAGTACAATATTGTCGCCATCCGGGTCTACGATCACGACGGTCGGGGCGGGTTCCAAGGAGCGGCTCCGGCGTTGATTTCTGGTGACCGCATCATCCTGCTGGGCGGAAAGTGGGAGTTCCGCACCGGTGACCGACTGCAGTGGGCCAAACGTCTCGAGGACCTCAAACCGCCCGGCGTAGCGTCCTTCAGCAAACAGGTGTCGGCCGATTCGATCGGTCAGGTCACCGCGAATACGGCCGGCAATAGCGGTCCTCTCAGTCCGGCCGAATCGCTGAAGACGTTTACAGTCCCCAGGGATCTCGAACTGGTGCAGGTTCTGGTCAAACCGATCGTGCGTCAGCTGGTCTTTATCAACTTCGACGAACGGGACCGGATGTGGGTGGTGCAATACATCCAGTACCCGTACCCGGAAGGGTTGAAGATGGTCAGCCGCGACACCTATTGGCGTGCTGTCTACGACAAGGTTCCGCCGCCTCCGCCGAACCACATTCGCGGACACGACAAAATTACCATTCACGAAGACAGCGACGGCGACGGCCGGTTCGACACACACAAAACGTTCATCGAGGGGCTGAACATCGCCACTTCGTGTACCAAGGGGCACGGCGGTCTCTGGGTGCTCAACCCGCCCTATCTGCTGTTCTACCCCGACAAAAACAACGACGACGTTCCCGACGGCGACCCGGTCGTTCATCTGCAAGGTTTCGGGCTCGAAGACACGCACTCGGTCGTCAACAGCCTGCGCTGGGGACCGGACGGCTGGTTGTATGCCTGTCAGGGCAGCACCGTCAGCGGCAACGTGATGCGCCCCGGACTCGACAAGCAGGCCATCCACTCGATGGGGCAGGCCGTCTGGCGGTATCACCCCGAAACCCGGCGGTACGAAATATTCGCCGAGGGAGGAGGCAACGCCTTCGGTTTAGAGATCGACGAGCAGGGCCGTATTTATTCCGGACACAACGGCGGCGATTTCCGCGGTTTTCATTACGTGCAGGGCGGCTATTTCCGTAAGGGCTTCGGCTACTTTCGGTCGATGGGTCACCACAAGGTCCAGCGGTTCACGCACAACTTCATCCTCTACGACGGCGGGACACTGCCGCAGAAGTATCACGGCAAGCTGTTCGGCGTCGAGCCGTTGCAGGGTCGGGTAGTGCAAAGCCTTGTCGATCCGGATCGCTCATCGTTCAAAACGACCGACTTGAACCGGCCGATCACCTTTACCGACAAGCGCTTCCGGCCGATCGAGATCAAAGTAGGACCCGATGACGCCATTTATGTGGCCGACATGTACGAACCGCTGATCAGCCACCGGCAGCACTTTGAAGGACAGATCGACAAAACGAACGGCCGGATTTATCGGTTGCAGACGACAGGGGCCGAACCGCTGAAGCCCTTCGATCTCGGCAACAGGAGCACGGCGAAACTGATCAAACTGATCGATCATCCGAACAAGTGGTTTCGACAAACGGCGCTGCGGCTGATCGCCGACCGGACCTCATCACCTACAACCGCGACGACACCATGCGGGTGCTGTTAAACATCGTCAATCCGAGTGCCGAGATCCGCGAGGGCTTCGAGAGTTACGTGATCATCACCGAAGACGGCCGCACCGCCACCGGTTTTCTGTACGACCAGGACAACCGTGTCGTCGTTCTTCGAGGCGTCGACGAGCAAAACATCACATTCGCCCGCGACAAGATCGAAGAGATGCTGCGGCAGAAAAAGTCGCTGATGCCCAAAGGGCTGCTCAAAGACTTAAATGGGAAGAAAATCCGCGATCTGTTCGCTTATCAGCGGATCGCGCAGCCGTTGAACAATCGATGACAATTTGTGGGAAGAATTGATTCGTGGATCAAGATCAGCAGAAACACAGGGATTTGGTTAGATTCCGACCGCACAGGTCGCACCGTCGTCTCGACTGATAGTTCTCTTCCTTTGCGAAACTTTGCCTCTTCGCGGCTTTGCGTCGAGTTGATTGACCATTTGACTATGTTATTCACCGATTTGAAACCTGCGGAATACGAGCGGCGGTTGGAAACGATCCAGCGACTGATGACCGAACAGAAACTGGACGCGCTGTTTTTGTGCAACGAGGCGAGCTTCCGGTACTTCACCGGTCACATAAGCCTGCGCTGGATGAACACGTTGATGCCGCTCTCCGCCGTTGTTCCTCGAAAGGGGAAGCCGTCGGTGATGATGTCGGCTGCGGAAGTGGCGATTGCCGAGCACAACCCGGCTATCGGCCGGGGTTATGCGGTCACAGGTGATCAACGGATCGGCGTGCCGCAGATGAAACAGGCGCTGCTCGACCTCGGCGTCAGTGCTGGCCGAGTGGGCGGGGAATTCGACTCGAACACGCGGATGTTGATGCCGCTCCACGACTTCCAAGCCCTGCAAAGCAAACTGCCGAGTGTCGAGTGGGTCGATGCATCCGACCTGATCTGGCAATTGCGCCAGTGTAAAAGCTCGGCAGAACTTGCCTACATGCGCAAAGCGGTCAAGATCACCGATGCCGGTTATGCGGCCATCTTCGCGACCGCCTGCCCGGGCATGACGGAACGCGACATCCACGACACAATGCTGGCCACGGTCATGCAACTCGGCGCGGACCGTCCGGGGTTCATTCCGGTTGGTTCCCGGTCCCCCGGCGATGCCCATGCGTTCGACATCGGCCAGCGGATCGCGACCGATCGGATTGTGCAGGAAGGTGATCTGGTTCAGATGGATGCAGGTGCGGTCGTACACGGTTATTGGAGCGACTTCAGCCGTATCTTTTGCGTCGGACGCGCCGACGAACGTTGGCAAGAGGAATACCGGCTCCTGCACACATCTTTGCGAGACTGCATTGCCGCCTGCCGTCCCGGCTTACCGATTCGGGAGCTGGTCGTGCCTCATCTGAAAAATCTCAGCGACTCGCCTTATGCGGCCGATGCCGAGCGATTCCGCAACGGGGGACGCATCGGACATGCCATCGGGCTTGATCTCATCGAGCCTCCGTTTCTCCATCTCGAAAATAACGCCGTTCTGCAGCCGGGCATGGTGCTCACCATCGAGCCGAGCCTAATCTTCGGCGACGACTACATGATGATCGAAGAGGACGTACTGATTACCGCAGACGGCTACGAGGTTCTCTCCCAGCCGTCAGCCCCCGAATTACCGGAACTGCGATAAGCGGAAGAGCCATCACACGACAGCGCACCATGTTCACGTCGAAATAGTCTCCAGGAACGCGGGGCGCTACTTGAAGAATTCCGCCGCCTCGTCGAGAAACTCCGGATCGAGCCTCCGCATCGCGCCAACGGCATCGGCCAGTGGAACGGAAACGATTTTCGTACCCCGCAACGAGACCATTTTTCCGAAGTCCCTGTTGACGGCGAGACGACCGGCGTGGATTCCCAGTCGAGTTCCCAGCACGCGATCATAAGCGCTCGGAGCACCACCACGCTGCAGATGACCGAGCGTAACCCAGCGGGTTTCGATGCCCGTTCGTCGTTCGATGACGTCGGCCACAATCTGGCCGATGCCCCCCAGCCGAACGTGTCCAAAATCGTCGACATCGAGGTCTTGGGTGACAAATTCCTCGGCATCGGTCAGTTTGGCCCCTTCGCTGACGATCACAATTCCGTACGGTTTTCCGGCGGCCCGCCGTTTCAGCAACAGATCGCACATCTTCTCGAAGTCCACTTCAACTTCGGGGACAAGAATGTAATCGGCGGCTGTGGCCACGCCGGAATAACAGGCGATCCAGCCGGCGTGTCGACCCATGGTTTCGACGACCATCACCCGGCGATGCGACTCGGCCGTTGTCCGCAACCGGTCGACGGCCTCCACCACAATATTGATCGAGGAATCAAAGCCGAAGGTCACGTCGGTCGAACTAAGGTCGTTGTCGATGGTTTTGGGACAGCCGATGATGGGTATATTGTGCCCGCTGAAAAGCTTGCTGGCCACGTCCAGCGTGTCGTCACCGCCGATGGCAATCAGCGCTTCGAGCCCCAAGCGGTGAAACGTGGCGATCAGTTTTTCGACGTCTGCGGGATTTTTGTAAGGGTTAGTGCGAGATGCACCGAGAATCGTCCCGCCCCGGGCAATGATGTCGTCGGTATTCTCAGGATGTAGCGGAATATAATTTCCCTGAATGGGGCCGCGCCAGCCTTCCAGCAGTCCGAGCGTCTGTCCGCCCGAATTATGCACGGTGCGGACGACCGCGCGAATGACCGCATTTAAGCCGGGGCAATCGCCGCCACCGGTCAACACGCCGACTCTCATGACCGTAACTGCCTGTCGGTTCACAACGCTGAAAGGACAGGGCGGAAAAGAACCGCCTGTCCAACAACGCCTGATTGTACACTACCAGGTGCTTTCGATGAATGCCGTATCCACGCGACCCTCAATGAACGCCGAATGACTGAAGATCTTCTTGGCCAAGGGAATTGTGGTCTTGATCCCCTCAATGACAAGTTCATCGAGCGCCCGTCTCATGCAGGCCAGCGCTTGGTCCCTGGTCGGGCGATGAACAATCAACTTCCCGATCAGCGAATCATAATACGGGCTGATTGTGTAGCCCTCATGGACGTGCGAATCGAACCTCACGCCCGGTCCGCCCGGAACTCTCAGACGGCTGATTGTGCCGGGGGTCCCCTGAAAATCGTTCTCGGGGTCCTCGGCGTTGATTCGCAGTTCGATGGCGGAACCGTTGCAGGGAATCGATCGCTGTACCATGCCCAGATCTTCGCCGCTGGCGAGCCGAATCTGCTGCTGGATCAAATCGAGACCGGTCACCGCTTCGCTGACCGGGTGTTCCACCTGAATACGGGCGTTGACCTCGATGAAGTAAAACTGCTGGTCCTGATCGACCAGAAACTCCACAGTCCCGGCGTTGGTGAATCCCACGGCCTTGACCAGCCGAACCGCTGCTTTACAAATATCCTGCCGCACGGCCAGCGGCAGATTGGGGGCGGGACTTTCCTCGACCAGTTTCTGATGCCTTCGCTGCAGGCTGCAATCCCGTTCCCACAAGTGCACGACCTTACCGTAATTGTCGGCCAGGATTTGCACTTCGATATGCCGGGGCCGTTCGATGAATTTTTCGAGATAAACGCCGGCGTTGTTGAACGCCTTCTCAGCCTCGGCGGCAGCCGCCTTCAAGCCGGCTTTAAGCGCGATGTCGTTGCGGGCGACGCGCATCCCTTTGCCGCCGCCGCCAGCCGTCGCTTTGATTAAGACGGGGTACCCGATTCGCTCGGCAACTCTCAGGGCCTCGGCTTCGCCTTTGATCAGGCCGTCGCTGCCGGGAACCACGTGGACTTTCGCTGTGCCGGCGACTTTCCGCGCGTTGACCTTATCGCCCAACAGCGCCATGGCTTCGTGGGGCGGACCGATGAATTCGATATTACAGCTTCGACAGACCTCAGCAAAGTGCGCGTTTTCCGCCAGAAAACCGTATCCGGGGTGAATGGCCTGAACGTTGCCGATCTCGGCGGCGCTGATGATGCGACTGATCATCAAATAACTGTCGACGGCCGGCGCTTTGCCGATACAGTAAGCCTCGTCGGCCAACTCAAGGTAATCCGCACCCCGATCCGCTTCGCTGAAGACGGCCACCGTCTCGATGCCCATCTCGCGGCAGGCGCGGATCACACGTAGGGCGATTTCACCCCGATTGGCGACCAGGATTCGCTGAAACATAAACCGGCCGGTTTCGTATTTCCTATTGCATCCGAACGAGCCCGCACCGCCAGCAGGCTGTCGGCAACCGGAGAGATTGTAGGGAATCAGCAACGCAAGTGGTACGGCGTTGCAGATCGCTTGGTCATCATCCCGGCTGGACGCGGAACAACGGCTGCCCAAATTCGACCGGATCGCCGTTGTTGACCAAAATTTCGGCAATCGTGCCACCGACTTCGGCTGGAATCTGGTTGAACACCTTCATCGCCTCGACAATACAAACAATCGTCTCCGGCTCGATTTTGGCACCGATCGTCACAAAGGGGGGATCGTCGGGATCCGAAGCCGCATAAAACGTGCCGACCGTCGGACTCTTGATCAGCAGGCCCGGTTTTTCTTTCGTATCGGGCGACTGTTCTTCGACTGGCGGTTGCGTCTGTGCGGCCGGCGCAGGATACGCGCCCGCCGGAACCATCTGCACCACCTCTTGAGGACCGCGGCGCAGATGCCATTTCTCATCCCCGCGACGCAGGCTAATCTCCGTCAGCCCGTGCTGCTCCATCAACTCGACCAACTCCCGGAGTCTTTCGAGGTCGAACAGTTCGGGATTTCCGGAGACATCCTGGGACATACCGGGTTAACCTTCTCGTCAGTCTATGTGGGATCTATGGGTTTGCAGAGTGAAAAACGAGGATGTTTCAGAGTCCAGATCTCCGCAGGAATGGCTCTGGACTCTCAACTCTTGACCCCAAGACTCCCGTCAACCGACCACGGCCTCGTCGAAGTCCTTGGGAACCGATGTGAGCACTTCGCAGCCGTCACGGGTCACCAGAATATCATCCTCGCTCC
>CAUZTK010000099.1:0-11833 GCA_963582395.1 Planctomycetota bacterium
GTCAGCGTGTGACGGCCCTCCAACACAGGGACTTCGAGTTCGACACCAAGAGTCGCCTGTGTGTAGGTGATCGGCACGCGGCAGATGAGGTCGCTGCCGTCGCGGTTAAACAACGGGTGCTCTTTAACGTGAAGATTCACGTACAGATCACCTCTAGGTCCGCCCCGGCTGCCGGATTCTCCCTCTCCCCGCAAACAAAGCTGCATGTCGTTATCGACACCGGCGGGGATTTTGACGTCGAGCGTCACGTGGTCCAACTGAAGTCCCGAACCACGACATTCGGCGCACTGATTGCGAATGACGGTTCCTTCGCCACGGCAGGAGGGGCAGGTCGTCTGGATGCGGAAGAAGCCTTGAGACTGCACCACCTGTCCGGCGCCGCCACAGTAGTCGCACGTTTCCGGTTCGCTGCCCGGCTCGGCACCACTGCCATCACAAACCGAACAATGCTTATGTCGCGCGAACTTAACGTCTCGTTGGCATCCGGTTGCCGCTTCGAGTAAATCGATGGTCATCGACGTTTGCAGATTGTCTCCGCGGTGGACACGACTTCTAGTTCGGGACCGGCCACTGGAACCACCAAACCCGCCGAACAGATCACCGAAAGCCTCGAAAATGTCGGCGACGTCGCGAAAACCGGGTCCCCCGTTCGACCCCGAGACGCCAGCGTGACCATAGCGGTCATAACGGGATCGTTTCTCGCGGTCACTGAGCACCTCGAAAGCTTCCGAGGCCTCCTTAAAACGGTCGATGGCCTGCTCGTCGCCCGGGTTGCGGTCGGGATGGTTGGCCAGAGCGAGTTTCTTGTAGGCCTTCTTGATATCTTCAGACGCGGCATTCTGAGGGACCCCTAGCACCTCGTAATAGTCGCGTTTGGAAGCCATGGAAACCATGTTAGCACTGGTGCTCAAGAAACCGGCGCTCGAATCGGCTTACGACAACCGCCTGCTCCGCGTTTCCGGCCGCTTATGCTACCGAGACGTCCGATTTGCGGGTACACCAGACCTACGGCGCACAAAGTAGCCGCCAGCCGAACACGTACAGATTCAGAAGCAGAATTTATCGGATGCTGCCCTCGATCTTGGCCTTTTCGCCGCCCTCGAGATCGTCGGTGCGGGTGACCAAAACCTGCGTGGTCAGCATCAGGCCCGCAATCGAGGCTGCGTTGAGCAATGCATTCTTGACCACTTTGACCGGGTCGATAATCCCTTGCTTGTACATGTCGACGTATTCACCTGTATTGGCATCATAACCTGTATTGTTCGGCTTATGGAGAACTTCGTCGGCGATCACCGAACCGTCATCTCCGCAGTTTTCGGCAATCTGGCGGATCGGAGATTCAAGGGCGCGGGTCACGATCTGAATACCGATCTTCTCGTCACCGCGGCCTTTAACCGTTTTGACCGCCTCAATGGCTCGCAACAGGGCCACGCCACCACCCGGTAAAATTCCTTCTTCGACGGCGGCACGCGTGGCATGCAGCGCGTCTTCCATGCGGGCCTTGGTCTGTTTCATCTCGGTTTCAGTCGCCGCACCGACGGAGATGATCGCCACGCCGCCAGTCATCTTGGCCAGCCGTTCCTGAAACTTCTCTCGGTCGTACTCGCTGTCGGTATTTTCGATCTGAGTCCGAATCTGCTGCAGGCGGGTCTGAATCGCCTTCTCATCACCGGCCCCTTCAATGAGGGTGCAGGAATCCTTGTCGACTTCGACCTTCTTAACTCGACCGAGCTGGCTCAGCTCCATCGACTCGAGCTTGATGCCGAGATCTTCGGACAACAACGTCCCTCCGGTTAGCACAGCCATGTCGCCCAGCATTGCTTTGCGGCGATCGCCGAATCCCGGCGCTTTGACGGCGCAGCAGTTGAGCACCCCGCGCAGCTTGTTGACGACCAGCGCCGTCAGTGGCTCGCCTTCGATGTCCTCGGCAACGATCAGCAGCGGCTTACCGGCCTGTGAAATTTTTTCCAAAAGCGGGACCAAATCGCGAAGGTTCGAAATTTTCTTTTCATGAATCAAGATATAGCAATCCTCAAGGATGACCTTCATCTCCTCCGGATTTGTGACAAAGTAGGGTGAGATGAAGCCTTTGTCGAACTGCATGCCGTCGGCCAAGTCTAGGGTAGTCGTGCTGCCCTTACCTTCTTCAACGGTGATCACTCCGTCGCGGCCGACCTTTTCCATGGCCTCGGCAATCAAGTCGCCGACCACAGGATCGCTGTTGGCCGAAATGGCGCCCACTTGGGCGATCTGTGATTTCGATTCCACCGGTTTGCCAGCATTGAGGATATGTTCGACGGCGGCAGCTACGGCTTTTTCGATACCGCGGCGAACCACCATGGGGTTTGCCCCCAAGGTAATGCTCCTCAGACCTTCCTCGTAAATCGCCCGCGCCAGAATGGTGGCCGTCGTCGTTCCGTCGCCAGCAATATCGCTCGTTTTTTGGGCGACTTCGTTAACCAACTTGGCCCCCATATGCTCAAACGGGTCATCGAGCTCAATTTCCTTACTGACCGTGACGCCATCTTTGGTCACGACCGGATTTCCGAAGCTTTTGTCAATGATGACGTTCCGGCCGGTCGGCCCCATCGTCACCGCGACGGCATCCGTCAACGTCTTCACCCCGCGCTGCAGCTTAATCCGGGCACGGTCTTCGAATAACAATTGTTTGGGCACGCCTGTGGCACTCCTCATTTCATGTGTCGGTGAATTTCCCGACACAACATGCTTGCTCAATCGGGAACTGCAATGCAGACCGGCTACTTGACGCCTTGTCGGCGAAACGCGGCTCGTGCCGGCACAAAACCTTCAGACGAGTTTGGCGAGAATGTCTGACTCGCGAAGAATCTTGACTTCCTCTCCCTCCACCTCAATGTCGGTGCCGCCGTACTTGCCGAACAGGACCTCGTCACCAACCACCACCGAGACCAAACATCGTTCGCCGTTTTCCAAAAGGTGTCCTGGCCCAACGGCCAGAACTTTTCCACGTTGAGGTTTTTCCTGAGCGGCATCCGGCAGAACAATTCCGCCCGCAGTTGTCTCTTCCGCTTCGAGTGTTTGAATGACAACACGGTCATCGAGTGGTTTCAGTTTCATCGAGTGGACTCCTATCTCCCTGAATTCAGCGATCTCTACGGACCGCATCTCAAATTATGCTTGATGCGAACAACGAAATCCAACAATCTCAATCACGAAATAATGCCCAAAATATCTGCTGCATTATTCTCAAAGAGGCCAGCGTTTGCGGCTTACATCATGCCACCCATGCCTCCCATGCCTCCTCCCATGCCTCCCATGCCACCTCCCATGCCACCCATGCCACCTCCCATGCCACCCATGCCACCTCCCATGCCACCCATGTCGTGGTGATCGTCGTGGTGGTGATCGTCCTCTTCTTCCTTGGGCTCTTCGACGACAATGGAATCGGTCGTCATCAGCAGCGAGGCGACGCTGACCGCATTCTGCAGCGCCGTCCGAACGACCTTTGTGGGGTCAACCACGCCGAACTCAAACATGTCACCATATCGGTCGTTCAGGGCGTCGTAGCCGTACGATTTCTCTTTCGATTTTTTGACGGTGTTCGCCACAACAGCGCCGTCGAGACCGGCGTTTTCGGCGATGGTCCGCATCGGCATTTCGAGCACATTTTGCACCAGCTTGGCACCGAAGGCCTCATCCCCGGAAAGTTCGAGCTTTTTCAGGCCAGCAGCGCAACGCAGCAGGGCGACGCCGCCCCCGGGAACAATTCCCTCGTCAATGGCTGCGCGTGTGGCGGCAAGCGCATCTTCGATTAGGTCTTTACGTTCCTTCATGGCGGTTTCAGTGGCCGCTCCGACGTTGATCTGTGCAACACCGCCAGCCAGCTTCGCCAGCCGTTCCTCGAGCTTTTCGCGATCGTATTCGCTTTCCGTTTCTCCAATTTCGCGACGGATTTGTTCGGCCCGGCCTTCAATCGCCGCCTTCGAACCGGCGCCCTGCACGACGGTCGTGTTCTCCGCATCGACACGAAGCTTCTTGGTGACACCAAGATCGGACAGCTCGACGTTTTCCAACTTGATTCCTAGATCCTTGAAAATCGCCTTGCCACCGGTGAGCACCGCAATGTCTTCCATTTGCGCTTTGCGGCGGTCGCCGTAACCAGGCGCCTTGACGGCGACGACCTTCAGAATCCCGCGGAGCTTGTTGACCACCAAGGTGGACAAAGCTTCGGCCTCAACGTCCTCGGCGATGATGAGTAGCGGCACCCCCGCTTTCGACACCTTTTCCAGCAGCGGGACCAAATCCTTCGCGCCGCTAATTTTTTCTTCGTAGAGTAGAATACGGCAGTTTTCCAGCACACATTCTTGCTCATCTTCGTCGGTCACGAAGTGCGGAGAGAGATATCCGCGCTCAAACTGCATCCCCTCCACCAACTCGACCTCGGTACTGATTTGCCGACCTTCTTCGACGGTAATCACTCCATCTTTGCCCACCTTGAGCAGCGCGTCGGCGAGAATCTTGCCAATCTCCTTGTCGTTGTTACCGGCAATGCTCGCTACGGTTTCGATTGCCTTCTTATCTGTGGCATTGACCGGATTGGCCTGTTTCTTGAGTGACTCGACGGCAGTCGCAACCGCCTTTTGAGCACCTCGGCTGAGTGACATCGGATCTGCACCAGCCGCAATAAACCGCAGCCCCTCGCGGAATAGCGCTTCGGCCAGAATGGTGGCCGTCGTCGTGCCGTCACCGGCCACTTCGCTGGTCTTGGAAGCTACCTCTTTAACCAACTGCGCCCCCATGTTTTCGAAGGGGTCTTCCAGCTCGATATCTTCGGCCACGGTCACGCCGTCCTTCGTGACCTTGGGAGTGCCCCAACCTTTGTCGAGCACGGCGTTTCGGCCGCGAGGCCCCAATGTACTGCTGACTGCCTTACACAGTTTCGAGACGCCTTCCAGCAGACTTTTTCTGGCGTCGTCATCGAAGGTCATAAGTTTTGCCACAGCTTCTCCTCAATCCGCTCGTGGTTGGTCTCATTTGAAACTGAACAGCTTAATTAAGAGGGCGGACACACGTCCGTCTGTTCCTGACACCGACAGTATTTCCCCTCGGCGGACTGAACCGCGAATTCCCATTCACCTGCATAGCCCGGACGGCGGCGCCCGGATGAACCTAGTGCTCATAGGCAAAACGCAATCTCCGTGCCAATCGTTCGAGTTATGAGTCTTATCCATAACATGTTTAGTAAAAATACTTTATGACATTCATGTGAAATTGACGCCCATTGAATACTGCCAAGTTGGCAGTTCCACACAAGGGATGAATGCATTTTCTGACAGACCCGTTCGACACCGGAGGAAGTAAGTAAAGGATGAAGGTGGAGAGAAGTAAGAAGCCAAATACTCCTGGCGGAATAAATTTTTTGCCCTGCGTTGTATCATCTTCAACGGCGATGGCCTGGGTATTGGGAGCCGAGTGTTGGATGCCCCCGGTGATGGCGATATGATGTCTGACGGAATCGATTTCGGCGGCGGTGATTGTTGCTCTGCTGACGAGGGACCCGGAACGTGTCGCAGGCCCTGTTGAATAAAGTCGCCATCGTCACCGGCGCGGGAAGCGGCATCGGCAAAGCGATTGCGGAACGATTCCTGACTGAAGGCGCGAAAATTGTCGTTTTTTGCAGGACGCGGTCATCGCTTGAAGAGCTTGTCGCACAGGCACCCGCACGAGTCCTGGTCGCTGTCGGAGATGTGACGAGTCTCGCCGATCTGGGCCGCCTCGCCGCCGCAACAACTCGGCGATTCTGCGAAATATATGTTCTTGTGTTCAGTTATGGAATCGCGCGGATCGCGCCCATCGTGGAAACGACGGAGGAATTGATGGATGAACAATTTCGGGTCAACTTTTTCGGGGCGCTGAACACGTTTCGCGAGTGTCTGCCGTTTCTCAGCCAAGGCGCTGCGGTTATTTTTATGACGGCCCAGTTGACCGATTCCGGTTTTTTGGGATTGGGTGGGTTCAATGCCAGCAAGGCGGCGGTCGGGACGCTGGCCTCCGAGCTGTCGCCCCGAGGGATTCGCGTCAACTCTCTGGCTCCCGGACCGACCGACACACCGATGTGGAACAACACCGGACTCTCCAAGAAACGAGCTGAGCAGATGCTGGCGGCGATGAAAAAACGGCTCTCTGCGGGCCGTCTCGCAAGCCCACAATCCGTCGCCGAATCCGCCCTGTTTCTGGCCACCGATGCGGCTCGAAATGTGATCGGCCAAGAGCTGGTCGTCGACGGCGGCTTTAGCATTCGATGAGCCAATCTGTGCAGGGGGAGTGCGTGCGGCAAGTTTTTCTGTCAGTGCAAAATGCGGTCTCGGATGCTCGGGAGCCACCCGGATGTCAGAATGCCAGAAATTCTGGCCGAACACTCGTGGAATCGTCGCATCGTTGTTTCTCGATTTTTGGTGGATTACGATGCAAGTTAGCCGAAAGGCTGGAACTGGCCGCGTCGGCAGATGGCTATGACCTGTCGTTTCCTTGTTCGCAGCTCGACCGAAAGGTATTTCCATGCAGACGCTTTCACGTCGTTCGTTCACGAAGCAGGCGCTCGGTTCGTTGTTGACCTACTCGCTGCTGGAGACGGCCTGTCGGAACGACCTGTTTGCCGACGAAGTCAAACCGATCACCACCCGCTGGCTGGCCGAATTGGAAACACTTGGTCAGGAAGTGAAGAATCAGGAGTTGCGGCAGGTGGAGTGGCAACAGAAAGTCGAGGAACTCTTCTCGAAAGTCGACCTGCCCGACCTGCTGCGGTTTATGGACTTCGATCGGCTCGTCAAAAATACCAAGCTGATCGACCACGGCGCGCGGAGCATTCGGTTCAACTTTCCGGCGGTCGAGGGACTTCCGAAAAACCTTGTGTTCGGCAAGCAAATCTTCGGTTTGAAGAAAGGCCGTTCGGTGATTCCCCACGGCCACAATAACATGGCGACGGCCTTTCTGATTCTGAAAGGGGACCTTCGCGGTCGACACTACGACCGGCTGGAGGACGGGAAAGACGACATCATTATCAGGCCGACCATCGACCGCACGTTTCGCAGGGCTGAGTACTCGACCGTCTCCGATTACAAGGACAACATCCACTGGTTCGAGGCGACGACCGAACCGGCTTACATCTTCAACATCCACGTTTTGAACATCCGACCCGGCAGCAAGCTGTCCACGGGTCGGATATATCTGAATCCCCACGGGGAGAAGCTCAAGGGCGGTTTGATCAAGGCGCCGCGGATTGGATACCGCGAGGCGAATCGGCTGTTCGGGTAAGTCTTCCAGGCATGGGGTGGAATGCTCCCAGAGCCGGTCTCGGTTCGCAGATCCTCGGTTTCATGGTATGGCCATTTTGAAATGTCCGGCCCAAACGTTGTTCTTCGCTGTGATGTTCGGTTTTAGACCGGACAGAGCAAAATGTACTTGGCATATCTTCGACGGAGCGAATCAAAGCTGCTGCTCAGAGAACCTGTACCGATGACCGAAACCGCGCCGAACCAGTCGCATCCGCTTCCGTTGCAGGGTATCCGCGTACTCGATTTGACACGTGTGCTGGCTGGTCCGTACTGCACGATGATTCTGGCCGACCTGGGAGCCGAGGTCGTCAAAATCGAAAGGCCCGATGTGGGCGATGATGCCCGACATTTCGGACCCTTTCTGCCATCCGGATTGAGTGCGTATTTCGCCAGCATTAACCGTGGCAAAAAGAGCGCGACCTTCGACCTGAAACAACAGGCGGACCGCGCGAGATTTCTGCAGCTCGTTGAACAGGCCGACGTTTTGGTTGAGAATTTCCGCCCGGGTACGATGGCATCGTGGGGACTTTCGGCAGAGCGGCTGCGAGAGGTCAATTCACGGCTGGTTTATGCGTCGCTCTCCGGATTCGGTCAGACCGGCAACCAGACCGGCCGACCTGCCTACGACATCGTGATTCAGGCGCTGAGCGGTCTGATGAGCATTACGGGGCACAATCGGGACAGCCCCGTTCGTGTCGGCACGTCGATCAGCGACATTCTGACCGGCATGTTCGGTGCGATTGCCGTCATCGCGGCGATTCGACATCGCGACCGAACCGGCGAAGGCTCCCTGGCCGATCTGGCCATGCTCGACTGTGCGGTCGCGGCCCTCGAAAACGCGGTCAGCCGTTGTGCCGTGACGGGTGAGATTCCGGCGCCGCTGGGCACGCGGCATCCGTCGATTACACCCTTCCAGGCGTTTCCCACCGCCGACGGCGCCATTGTGGTGGCGGCCGGAAACGACGCCTTATGGCGAAAACTGTGCGAGGTCCTCGGGTGTGTGGAACTGGCCGATGACCCCCGCCTGGTCGACAACCAGGCCCGAACGGCTAATCATGATTATCTGGAGCAGCAACTCAACCTGCGGTTTCGACAGGCCGATCAGCAGCGGTGGCTGCAACTTCTGGCCGAAGCCGGTGTCCCGGCCGCTCCCATCCGCAACATCGAGCAGGTCATCCACGATCCGCATCTGGCCGCCCGCGACATGCTTCATGAAATGCAGGATGAGCGGGGCGATCGGTTCTTGACCGCCGGGTCGCCACTGCGAATGAACGGCCACGCGCCGCCCCTTTCCGATCGCGCTCCTGAACTCGGCGAACATACCGAATCTGTGCTGAAAGAATGGCTGAATCCGACGTAACGCTGCGCACCGCCGTCATCGACGATGAGGCCGAAATGGCCCGCGTGGATGCCCTCAGTTGGCCCTCGACGCTGGCCACGAGACAGGCCGAGTTCGCCACCCGAATCCGTACCTACCCGCTGGGACAACTGGTTGCCGAACACAAAGGGATCGTGGTCGCGACCGCGTCCGCTCAGCGGATCACCGAAACGTTTCTGGCAACCCATGGGGCGCGCTATGCGCTGATCACCGACAACAATCGCTTCATCGGCTCACACACCCCCGACGGGGAGATCTATCAACTCATCGGCGTCGGCGTCTCTCCCAAGTTCCGCGGCAGGCAGCTCGGCCGCGAACTCGTCGACCGGCAGATCGAACTGGCCCGTAGTCTGAAGGACGTTCGACGAATCTTGGGGTTTACCCGCCCGGCGCTTTACCACCGGAATTCGCAAATCCCCATCGAGCAGTACGTGCACCGCCGTGGGCCGGACGGGCAACTGCTCGATCCTGTTCTCGCCTTTCACCTGGACGCCGGAGCCCGAGTCGTCTCGATCCACCCAAACTTCCGCCCCAACGACGACGAAGCTTGCCGATACGGGGTGTTGATCGAGTACCCGGCGTCATCCGGTGAAACGGCGGGATTGGAGCGACGTTAGAGGAGCGAAACCCCGGTGGCATGGTCTGTGAGTGAACGTCGTCGATTCCATGGACAGCCAGAGACGCAACCCGCAATCTCCGGGGCTTGCCTCCCATTGGCCAGTCCAGCCCTGGCCACTGGGAGGCAAGCGGAAACTCGACCTGGGAAACCACAAACGAAAAAACACGAACAAAGTTCATGTTTTCACTCGATCCACTTGCTTAGGCAATCACTTCCCACATGGGTTTGCCGCCGTGCGAGATCGGAACAGGGCGACCGCTCAGATCGTCAATCGTAAGAGACGGATTGACGCCGATCTGTTGGTAGATTGTCGCGACCATATCCCCAGCCGAGACGGGGCGCTCGACGGGGTAGGCGGCGTGCTTGTCGGTCTTGCCCAGAACGACGCCTTGCTTAATGCCACCCCCCGCCAACAGCGCGAAGCCGCACTGTGGCCAGTGATCTCGACCAGCCCGAGAGTTGACCTTCGGTGTTCGCCCCATTTCGCCCATGATCACGACGAGCGTTCGGTCTAACAGCGATCGTTCTTCAAGGTCAAGAATGATGCCCGAGATCATGCGGTCCAAGGCCGGCACCAGCACTTTCTGCATGCCGAAGGTATTGTTGTGCATGTCCCAATGATTGCCGCTGTCTGCCTCTTCCCAATTGACGGTTACAAACGTCGAACCGGCTTCGACCAGCCGGCGGGCCACCAACATGCTGTTGCCCCACAAATTGCGGCCATAAAGATCTCGGCTGGCGCCTGTCTCTTGCGAGAGATCGAATGCTTGACGGGTCTTGGGGGATGTCAGCAGATTAAAGACCTGTTCTTGAAACTTCGTCATGCTCTCGGTGGCCCGCGTTTGTTCCAGCGAGGCAAGTCCGTCGTCAATCTGTTCCAACAGGGAATGCCTTCGATCGAGCCGGTCTGCCGTCACTTGCGGCAACTGATCGAGCGACGGCAACAGTGGCTGACCATCGGGAATCACCGGCTTGTAGAATTCACCCTTCTTCGAAAATTTCGGACTGCAGACAGTCGTCAGCGGGTCATACTGACTACCGAGATAACCGCCATAGGGGCCGGCACGCCGTATCCCCTGAGACCAGCCTGGGTAAGCGGGCATCGTCACGTACCGCGGCACGTTTTTCGATCCGAGATCGAGATACTGGCAAACCGCTCCCATTCCTGGATGGTCGCTTCGCTTGGCGAAATAGTTCTCGCGATCACTGCCGCCGTCAAATCCCGTTAAGACGTTGTACGGATTGTGGCTATTGTACTTGTGCGAATACGTGCGGATGAGTGTGAGGCGATCCATAACCTGGGCGGTCAGTGGAAGCAACTCGCTGATCTGAAGCCCCGTGAGAGATGTCTCGATTGGTTTGAACTCGCCACGGACATTCGTCGGAGCGTCGGGCTTCATGTCAAACATGTCGATGTGAGGCGGACCCCCGAACAGATTTAACAGAATCACCGACTTTGCGGTGCCGTGGTGCGTGGCCGAAGGGTCTTGCGACGCCGGCAGCCCTGTCGGCAATGTCACACTGCCGAAGAGCGACAGCGCCCCCACCCGCATCGCTTCTCTACGGGTGAGACCATCACATGCCGATGTCCGTCGGCCGAGGATCCGCAGCATGAGATCTTCCCAAATCAACTAATGCACACAACTTACAACACGGCTTGGATTATTCTAGCAGATGACAATGTCATCGTAAACACCCTGCCGTAAAGAGCCGTCAACAGACAATCCAACGTCCAGCGAACCGAGATTGACTGACGTGTTCAAAGGCGATTGGCCAGTTGTTTTGAAAGGGGAAGAAAATCTCACCCCGGCAGGCTGTCGATCAGTCCTCGCATATAGCCGACGGCGAAGGCGACGTATTGTTTGGGTACCGGTCCGTCGCCGGTGATGTCCATGGGGTGATCGTAGTCGATCACCCCATCATAGCCCACCTCGTCTAGTGCGCGCAGGACCTTGAACATGTCCATGTCCCCGTCGTCCACGAAAGTCTCCGAGTAGCCCCGGTCGACAGGCAGCGTGCCGCGGACGTTGCGGAAGTGAACTTGCAGGAGCTTGCCCTGCCGGCCGAAGTGCCGGATGCCTTTGAAGATATCTTCGCCCGACTCGTACCGCGTCCCGACGCAAAAGAGCATTCCGTTGTGGCGGCTGGGCACCTCGGCAAATAGCCGGTCGAAGTCGGCAAAGCGATACAGAATTTGGGGATTGCCGTAAATGCGGGACAGGGGCGGATCGTTGCCGTGCATGGCGATTTTCGTCTTGCTGCCTTCGACTGCCGGGATGACCTGCCGGTAGATATTCAATAGTGCTTTCCAGAGCTGATCGGTTGTGGTTTGGATTTTGGGTACGTGGGAGATGCTCTCGACCTGGTTGAGGTCGAAGAACCGTTTCCCATAACCCCCGCGGCCCTGCTTGCGACTCCAGCCCCATCGTTCCCGCCCCAGTACCGCCGCCCGCGAAGGAATCATAGGCTGGATGCTGAAGACGGGGATCTCAGCCTCGGCTACCAGTTCGGCCACCCTACGGA
>CAUZTK010000100.1:0-11689 GCA_963582395.1 Planctomycetota bacterium
GCAGTTTCACCTGGATCGATTTGTCGAGCTCGCCCAGCTCATCGAGAAACAGGGTCCCGCTGTTGGCGACTTCGAAGAGTCCCCGCCGTGCAACGTCGGCCCCGGTGAAGGCCCCCTTGCGGTGTCCGAAGAACTCGCTTTCGACAAGGTTCTCCGGCAGGGCGCCGCAGTTGACGGTCACGAAGGGATTGGCGGCGCGGGAGCTAAGATCGTGAATCCGACGGGCCACCAGTTCCTTGCCCGTTCCCGTTTCGCCCAGCACGAGCACGGTCGATTCGGTCGGAGCGATCTTCTCGGTCAGCTTCTTGACACGGTCCATGGCAGGAGACGTTCCCACCAGTTCAGACGAACCCTCAACCGCCTGCAGACGATTTTTCAGGGCGATCGCTTTGTTTTGCAGCGATCGTTTTTCCCCCACCCGCTTCAGCACGTTCGCAATCTCGAACAACTTGCACGGTTTCGGCAGGAAGTCGTAGGCCCCTTTGCGAATCGCTTGGATCGCCTCTTGCATGCTGCCGTGGCCGGTGCTGATGATCACATCCGTTTCCGGCGCGACCTGCTTAAGATGATCGACCACGTCCCATCCGCTTAATCCGGGCATCCTCAGGTCGACGATGGCCACGTCGTACAGGTTCTTGTCCAGCATCTGTAGGGCCGACTCACCGTCTTCGCAGACGGTGACGTCATGCCCCATTCGCGGGAGCTCATTCTGCATGACTTTGCGAATCGCAGCTTCGTCGTCGACAAACAAGATTCGCAGCTTATGCGGCCTCTTGGAACTCAAAGGCACTCTCCCTGGCGACCCTGTGGATCATCTGTTCCAGCGCGTCGGGCTGACATGAGTTACCATTCGACGTCATTGTCAATGAGCTGAGGGTCATAGCAGAAACCGAAAGTTCAGGCAATCGGAGTCTGGGACGCCCCGCCCGGCTGCGCGGTGAGTCCCACCCTCGTCACTCGCCACTTCTTCCGCCATAGGTTCTTCTGCTCCCGTCGAGCCTGGCAGTCGTTCTTGCCACACACTCGTTTGCAGATCGTGGGCGCTGAATCGGCCGTCTCTTCTAGGCAGCCGTGTCGCTGATTGTGGCGCGACGGGGCAAATAAATACCGAACGTGCTGCCGCGATTGGGCCCGTCACTGGTCGCTTCAATGGTGCCGCCGTGGTCGTTGATGATCCGGTGACTGATGGCCATTCCCAGCCCGGTTCCTTTTCCGTCCTTTCGCCTGGTGAAAAACGGCTCGAAGAGATGTTCGATCACTTCGTCCGTCATGCCGCAACCATCGTCCTGAAATGTGAGGACGACCTGATCGACCTGCTGGAGAATGTCGATTCGCAATGTTCCTCCTGGTTCCATCGCTTCCAGCGAGTTGGCGACAAGATTCAGGACGACCTGCTTGATTTCGGGGCCGTTGATTTCAACAGGACAAGGGTCTCGGCGCGAAAACTCGATGTTCCGGTCGCGGAATCGGCTCAGGGGCTGGAGCATGGACAGCACATCTGAGACGATCTGGGCCAGGTCGTTGGGGCCCCGTTGGGCTGGCTCGCCGCGCGCGAATTCGAGCAGCTTGTCGGTAATTTCCTGACAACGAAAGGCCTCGTTTTGAATCATGTCCAGATACTCGTTGACGACGACGTCGTTGTCGTCCCGGTCCGGCTGGTGAGGCATCTCTGACAACCGATTTTGGATCGATTCGGCAGTCATGGCGATCACCGAGAGCGGGTTGTTGATTTCGTGCGCGACGCCGGCGGCCAGAAAACCGATTCCCGCCAACCGTTCCGAGCGCACCAACTGTTTGCTCCGCTGGCGGACCTTCAAGTCCAGATTGCAGGCAATTTCCTGAAACCGGTCGGTCATTCTGTTGAACGATTCGGCCAGTTCGGCCATTTCGTCGTTGGTGGTCAATTCAAGCCGGTAATCGAAGTCGCCTTGTGCCACGCGGCAGGCTCCTTGATGCAGCTTTCGCAGAGGGGCGAATATGCCGGTATACCCATACCGCAGCAGGCCGAAAAACAGCAGCACACCCACGGCGCTGGTCCCGCAAACCCACCACAGACGAGTGTGGTAGGCGCGTTCAGCGTGATGGAGTGTGTCACTCAGACCGATCTGGGCATCGGGGAACTGGTGGACGAGAACTTGGAGATGAGCCAATTCGCGGAGCATCAGATCGGTCCCGGCCTTTCGAGTTTGCGGGTTTTCGAGTTCGTCGAGACGTTTGACCATTCCACGCAGCAGCTGTTCGGTGATCGGCCTCTGTGCTGTCACAGCGGGTTTGGGGGGCAGTGCGTCAAGTTTGCGACGGAACTCGCGTACGCGCTGACGTACCGACTCCAGTTGTTTGCTGAACTCGCTCTGCCGATAACTCGGCTGCAGATTGACCAGCGGGGCGGTGAGAGAGGCAATGGCGGCCGTTAGTTCCGAACGCCGGGGAACCTGGTTGATGCTGATATCGAGATCCCGGACTGTGTCACGGTAGGAAATCAACCCGGAGAGACCGCTGAGCGACAACGTCATCAGCATGACCAGCACCAGCGCCAGACCGAAGACCATCTTGCGGCGAATGGTAGGGGCGAACAGCAACGCGACCTCCTTGTCGCCTGGAAAGATTGGGGGCTACGGGCAGCATCGATCCGACAGGGGGGTGAAACCACACCGGACGACACGGCCTGTTCGGCAGACCGGGAAGTTTAACAATCTCCGGCTAGCAGCGACAACCCCGACATCTGAAGTGGCGAGTGGGCGTATCGTGTATCGAACTTCTGGGTTAGTGTTTTCGCGCTGTACTGCTCAGATCGCCAGTTCGGTGTCGCCGATAAGCGGGTCGTCTTCGGATTGCAAATCGTCCCCGGCGCCCAGGGCAGTAGGTTTTACAGCGGATGCGTCAGTCGTTGGGTCATCTGTTCTCCGTTTGCCGAGCAGCCGGAACCACTTGCAGTAAGCGATCAGCAGCATCAACAGCAGGCCGGCAGGCACGGCAAAAAAGAGGTGGTAGTTGGTCGTGCCACTGGTGTCGGTACACCATTCACCCAGCTTGCCCCCCAACAAAAATCCGACCGGCATGGCGATGCCCATCGTGATGAAGGCGAACATGTTCTGCGCACTGGCCCGCACGTCAGACCGGCACTGCGAGTGGACGTAGAGCTGAACCACGATGATCAGAAAAACGTGACAGACCCCGTGCAGGCCGATCGCGATCAGAATCAGCCAGTCGGAATCGCTGGTCGCAAACAGCAGGTAGCGGATGAACCAGGCTCCCATCCCAATTGCAAACGTCGACTTCAGCCCGTACCGCTTCAGGCAGAACGCCAGCAACAGCAACGCCGGGAACTCCGAAATTTGCCCGATGGTCATGACCGCCGGCACCCAGTCGGCGGGAAACTCTCGCTGTTCGAGCAGGTTCGGCACAGCGTAGATGTACAGCGGAATCACCAGCGCCAATAGAAAGCTGGTGCCGATCAGCAGCGAGAATGTCGGGACGCGGAACATTTGCAGTGCCTGCAGCGGTGCAATGACTCCGCGGTCCGAACGGGCCGGCGGCGTGGACGGCAGAAACACGCAAAAACTGCTCAGCGCAAACGATAACAGCGCGGCAATCCGAAAACAGTCGGAGCTGGTGGGCTCGGCCACCCAATAGAAAGTTGTCTGCAGGTCAACCAGTGTCGGTTTCCAGGCGGGAAACTCTTCCATTAGCCACCGGAGTACGTCAGCTCGTCCCAGCCACAGCGAAAGCGACAGACCCGCCAGCACCCAGCCAACCGTTCCCCAGATGCGAACTTTGCCAAACTGACGATCCGGGTCGGGCAGATGCCGAAACGACAACGAACTGGCCAGCGGAATTGTGGGCAGGTAAGCGGCCGCGTACAGGCCGATCAGCACGACTAGCACGCCGAAGTTCTCCTGCGTATCGATGTAGATGTCGGTGGCGATGGGAATGACGACCAGTGTCAGCCCGCCGATGAAATGCGCAATGGCCAAATACTTCTCGGTCGCCAGCCAGCGGTCGCAGATCTGTCCGACGACGAACGGCGCCACCCACAAACCAACCGCCGAGACCGCCATCAGTGGCCCCAATTCGCCGTCGGAAAGTCCCTTTTGCTTAAAGTACAGGGGCAAATACGTGAGGATTGCTCCGGTGACGCCCCATTGCAGGGCCCACAAGACCGAGAGCCGCCAACGCAACCACCACTCCAATCGGTCGGACATCTGGAAGAAACTCGGTGTTTTTCCGGATTGCTATTTGATTGACTCAATGGGCACGCCCGTGCCACGATTGCTTTGTGCCCGATGGATTTTGAAACTGGGTCGAGACTTATGGCTGCTCTTCACGCACTGCCGACTCGGCAACCTCGTCTTCGGTCACGTTCTCGATGTCTGCGCGCTCGTTGAACAATACCGCGAAGAATAGCATGATGATGCCGACGCCAATCGCCGGCATCATCCAGATCGTCTTCCACTGAATCGACTCCAACCAACTCAGCGTCAGCTTGTCCTGTTGCATCTTAAGCTCAGCTACCTGGTCTTGGAGGGGCTGGGCAGCCGTTTGGTCGAGAGGTTCAATTTTCTGATTGAGCTCGAGAATGCGACCACCGATCTCTTGGGCCTGATTTCTTAAAGTGACTCCTTCCGGAGGTGTGTTGGCTTCTTCGACAGAACCAGCCACTTGCGCACCGATCAACATGCCGAAACCAAGCGTGAATAGAACAAGCATGCCCTGCGCCTGACCTCGGATCTTTGCCGGGGCGACTTTGTCGGTATAGATCTGACCGGTGACGAAAAAGAAGTCATAACAGATCCCATGCAACACGATGCCGCCAATCATCATCCAGGCGATGCCGTCTGGTGCTCCGACGGCAAACAAGGCATAACGGGCTACCCATGCCCCCATGCCCACCAGCAACATCCATTTGACCCCCAGTCGCTTGAAGAACAGCGGCATCAACACCATAAAGACGATTTCGGAGATTTGGCCGAAAGCCATTTTGATGGGCGGGTCTTCGAGGCCAGCCTGAGCAACGGCCCGTTCAGCCATCTGGTAGTAAAACGCCAGCGGGATGCAGACCAGAAACGAACCGACCAGAAACGTAAGAAATGCACGTTGTTTCAGCAGCACGAAGGCATCAAGCCCGGCCAACTCGCGAAACGAAACAGCTTCTCCCCCTTGTGGCGGAGGCGTGTGTGGCAGCGTGAAACTGAACAGCCCCAACACCAGCGCGGCCGAAGCGGCCAAGTAGAACATGTTGATGGACGATCCCCATTCCAGCCACCCCAGGCCAAAGCCAGCCGCAATCCATCCAATGGTCCCGAACACGCGGATCATCGGAAACTGTCTTTCCGCGTCATCCATGTTGTGCAGGGCCAGCGTGTTGGTCAGTGAAAGTGTGGGGAAGTAGCACAGCATATGTGCGAAGAACATCAAATTGATGAGGTCCGGCGACCGATTCGGATTCTGCATCAAAAACGTAGCGCCAAACATCGCAGCAGCACCGAGCAAGTGCATGACGCCCAGCATGCGTTCCGTCGCGAAAAATCGGTCTGCGATCATACCGATAAAAAAAGGGGAGAGAATGCCAGCGATGGGACCGACCGAGTAGGTCCATCCGAAGTCGGCGCCACCGAACCCGATCGTTCCAAGATATCTTGGCGCTGTGACGTACCAGGCCCCCCAGACGAAGAACTGGAGAAACATCATGATTGACAAACGGACGCCGACGCCTAATCGCATTCCACATCTCCCATCATCCCGTGGCTATTCACCTCCGTCGGGAACGCTCGATCATGCCCGTTTAGGCGTACCTCGGCAAGAGTCAACGTCGGTTGGCATCCGAAGACCTCACGGCCCTTGGCAATTGCTTGGAACATTCCGCGCAGTTTTCCGATTTTCCGTTGCAGCCGCTGCCGGAATATTCACTTTCGCTTCCGAAACAGAGCGACGATCCCCAACGGGGTAGACGACCGCTGCGGACGCCCGATGCGCCAAAGGTCGGATCGACTTCAGCCGATGAGTTCCTTGATCGGTCTGCCGCCGTTAGCCAGCACCATCCGGCGGCCGCGTTTCGAGGTGTGAACCGTATCAAGCGGAATACCGAGGGCACTGGCCACCGTGGCCCAGATGTCGCCGGGCAGATAGCTCTTTCCGATGACGTCGACGCCGTCCTCGTCGGTTCCACCGACGGCGATGCCTCCTTTCAAACCGCCGCCGCCGATCATCACCGACCAACTGCGGGCCCAGTGATCGCGGCCGACGTTGGCATTAATCCGCGGCGTCCGGCCGAACTCCCCCATCCAAACCAACACCACGTCGTCCAGCATGCCGCGGTTCCTCAGGTCATTCACCAGCGCGGAAATGCCCTGGTCTTGAAGGGTGAGTTTATTGCGGAGCGAGGTGAACACGCCTGAGTGCATGTCCCAACCACCGTCGTTAACTTCGATAAACGGAACGCCCGTTTCCACCAGACGACGGGCCATCAGCAGCCCCCGTCCGAATTTGTTCTGGCCGTAAGCCTCTTGCATTTCGGCCGGCTCCTCGGTGACGCGGAACGCCTGCATTTGCTGGGAGGTCATGAGGTTAACCGCCTTTGCATAAACGTCCTTATGGGCTTTCGGCGAATCGCCACGATTGGAGTTGATAAAGTTCGCTTCGATCAAACTCAGCATCGTCAGACGGTTGTTCAGCCGCATGCGGTCGTTGCCGTCGATGTTGGCATTGCGAACGTCGCCGTTGCTGCCGACCACAAACGGAGCGTGCATCATTCCCAGAAAGCCGGGGCTGCCGCTGCCGCCGCCTACCGAGACAAAGGACGGAAGATCCAATTCCTTGCGCTGCCCACCCAGCTCGTAGCTGACGACCGAGCCGAACGTCGGATGCACGACCGTCTGATTCGGCACAAAAGCGGTATGCATGTAGTAGCGGCCTCGTGTGTGATCCGCCTCGCGAGTGCTCATCGACCGCACAACCGATAGGTTGTCCATAACCATCGCAGTATTTGGCATCTGCTCGCTGATCTGCAGGCCGCCTTTGGTGTCTATCGGCTTGAACTCACCGCCGTTCTTCGATCCCGGTTTCAAGTCCCAGATGTCGATCGTCGGCGGACCCCCCCCCATCCACATCAGAATGCACGCCTTTTGGTTGCGCGTCACCTGGGCCGCGTTGGCCTGCATGTGCGAAATGAATTCGAGTGTTGGTATGGTCGCGGCGCTGCTCGCCAAGTGACGCATGAAATGCCGGCGGGTCATGTCTTGGGGGACTTCAAGTTTCACTGTTTTCTCCGGTCAGTTGTCAGTGGTCCGTTGCCACTGACAACTGACTAATGGTTCAAAATAAACTCATTTGAGTTCAACAGCGCCCAGAACAGGTCCTGATACGCCGAGAGTTTGGTGTTGCGTCCTTGCTGGATCAGCTTCGATGTGGCAGCCAGCTCGTTTCGACTCGGCGCGCGGCTGAGAGACGAGAGGTACAGCTTGCGAATTTTTGTCGCATCGGATCCCCGTTTTTCGAGAACCCGTCGGAGGTAACTTCCTTTTTTCGTGCTGACGGCGTTTTCGATCAGTTCGCCGTTCATCATCATCAGCGCCTGGGGAATGGTGCCGTAAAAGGTCGTCGCCTCGTCGTTTTCGTCGGTGCCAAAGGCCATGACGAACGGGCGCATCCACTGCTGTCGCTGCCGTTCAGACTCGTCCCAGTTCAGCCGGCCGGATTTGTGGGCGTCGGAGGCGATGATCAGCGAATCGTACAGTTGCTCGGCCTGCATTTGCTTGACATACATGTGGCTGAACAGGGGCACCTCACCGGCGGCCGGGTTATCGATTTTGTTCCCCTTCCCGAACCGGCTGGTGAGGTTGTATGCTTCGCTGTTGGCGATCCAGCGGATCAGTTGCTTGACATCATAACCACTTTTGACGAACTCGCTCGACAACCGGTTGAGCAGTTCTGGGTGAGCTGGCTCGTTGTGCGGTCCCATATCGTCCACCGGCCTGGTGAACCCGTATCCGAAAAAGTGACCCCACATACGGTTGACCATCGCTTGGGCGATCTGGGGCTGCTCGCCAGTAGTCATCAGTTTGGCCAGCTCTGTTCGGCGGTCGATTGCCGGACCGGAATCGACTTTCTCGTCGAAGAACTTAGGATAGGCGACCCGCATCAAGCCGCTCCGCTCTTCGTAGTAAACCGGTCCCGTGAAATCGCGGAAGACCAGTTCCGAATAGTCGTCGACCATCCTTTCGCTGACTGGATCGTAGCGGCGGTGATCGACTCGGCGGACCTGGCGAAAGAAGCTGTTAAACTCCCAAAATTGATTCTGCTGCCAGTCGTTGAAGGGATGGCGATGGCATTGCGTACATTGAACCTGAATGCCCAAAAACAGCCGAGTTGTTTTGGCGGTCGCCTGGACCACGTAGTCGTTACTGTTAGGATTGTTGCCGGTAATCTGGGACAGCAGGTAATTGACCGCCCCCTCCTGCTCGAAATGCCCCTGAGCAGAGACGACGTCGTAGACGATTTCGTTCCAGGGGCGGTTCTTGGCAAACGCCTCTCGCAGGAACTTTTGCATCCCGGACCGGCTGGTGCGACGGGGAGGGCTGCGGCCGATCATCAGATTCGTCCAAATCGTCGTCCAGTTGCGCACGTAGGCCGGATCGTCCAGTAGAATTTCGATCTGCTTTGCCCGCTTGGCAGAGTCCTTGTCCGCGAAAAATTTCTCGACCACGTCGATCGGCGGGATATGCCCCACCACGTCCAGAGAAACCCGCCGCAGCCATTCTCCGTCATCGGCCACTGCAGAGGGTTTGATCACATTGTCCGTCCAACCTTGGCGGATCTGATCGTTGATGAACCCCATCAGCTCATCCGCTGAACCGCTCGTCGCGGTCTTGTCCTGCGGGCGCGTTGAATCCTGCGCAGCAGAGGAAGAAATGCCGCACGAGGTCACGGTGGACACAATGAGAAACAAGCCGAGATATCTCATCATGGTGTCCCCACGCTTCCCGGCAGCACCGCAGCCGGTCCAAGAACGCGACATTCCTGTTTTCTCCGTTTTACACAGACACACCAGATGCGGTGGGCCGACGTGCCATCTGCGCCGCTCACGGCATAGCAGGCCCCAGACCTAAAACCATGATATCGTTGGCAGTTGGATGCTGTCTACGTTTTCCCAGGATTTTTCGCGGCGCGAACCCGCAGCCGCGACACGCCTTCGTTGATCCGGTAAACTGGCTCGCAGCCGTTTTTCACGGCGAATCACACAAATTCAGGACTTCTAAAGCTCAAATATCAGGACGCCCGCCCCCTACTCGCCGTACCAATCCACAAAAATCTGGCGAGCGGCCGGCGTAATCCGGCTGGTGAGTCATGGTGCTGAATGATCTTTGAAATTTGGAAGAAACCAACCGATGATTCGCAAATCGTTTCGGGACGGGGTCTTCGCGGAGAGAACAACAAATGTCAGAACCGGATCTGAGCGGCCGGACGGCGGTCGTCACCGGTGGTGCCGATGGAATCGGTCGGGCGACCGCCAAGCTGCTGGCCCGTCACGGTGCCAAAGTGTACGTCGGCGATCACCACCCGCTTGAAGAAAACGAAGCCCCGTTCGCCGAACTTGGCATAGTCCAGCTCAATTGCGATGTCCGTCAGGAAGCGTCGCTGGCGGAACTGATCGACCGGGCGGTCGAGGAATCGGGCCGCATCGACATCCTCGTCAACAATGCCGGCATCGGCATGGTGAAGCAAATCACCGAGGTCAGCGAAGCCGACTGGAACACCTGCATTGACACCAACCTCAAAGCAGCGTTCTTCGGCGCGAAACATGCCATCCGGCATATGAGCGCATCGGGAGGAGGCGTCATCGTCAACACGGCCAGCAACGCGGGTCTGTTGCCGCGCGCACACGACCCGGTTTATTCCATCAGCAAGATGGCTTTGGTGGCGCTGACCAAAAGTCTGGCCCTGTGCCATGCCAAAGACCGGATTCGCGTCAACTGTGTTTGTCCGGGACCGGTCGGCCAGACCGGAATGATGAACGCCGACCTGCAGCAAGCCGCGGATCGCCGTCAAGCCGAAAGCCGATTGATCGCCGCCAGTCCGCTCGCCAAGGCGCTGGGACGCATGCAGACACCCGAAGAAATCGCCGCATCGATTCTTTACCTCGTCAGCGATTCCGCCGTCACGGTCACCGGAACGGCCATCGCCATTGACGGCGGCAAGTCTCTGGGCGTTCCACCCGCTTGAGTCATAACTGTCTGCATAGGCCCGCGCCGCCAGCCATAAAGAGAGACCCCCGAGCATGTCCCGTTCGATTTGTTTGCTGATGATGATTCTGCCGCTTGCCGTCTGTCTCGTCGCGGAAGAGGCCGAGCCACCGCGACATCTCCGCCGTATTTATCTCGACGAGTTCCGTCCTACGTCGGAACTGAAAACGCCGCAGCACATCCTGAAGCGGGCGAAGTTCCCTTGTGTTAACGTGCATACACATCCCGGCCGGCTCACCGACCGGCAGATCGACGAGATGGTCGGCGTCATGGATCAATCGAACATCGCCGTTTCGATCAGCCTCGACGGCCGGGCCGGTCCCCGATTTGCCGAACATGGCCAGCGGCTCACCGAACGGCATCCGGGACGGTTCGTGGTGTTTGTGCGAATGGATTACATCGGCAGCGCAGACCCGGATCAACTGGCAACCTGGGACGTTCACAAGCCAGGCTTCGGGCTGCGAATGGCCGACCGGCTCAGTGATGCCGTCCGTCAGGGAGCGGCCGGGTTGAAGCTGATCAAGTCGCTCGGCCTGTCCCTGCGCGACCCTCAGGGCAAGCTAATCAAACCGGACGACCGGCGGTTCGATCCGGTCTGGCAGCGGGCCGGCGAGTTGAAGATTCCTGTACTGTGGCACTGTGCCGACCCAGTCGCCTTTTTCCGCCCCAGCGATGAAAAGAACGAGCGTTGGGAAGAACTCTACCGGCATCCGGAGTGGAGCTTCTACGGGCGGGATTTTCCGAGTCATCAGGAACTTATCGACGCCCGCAACAGGGTCATCGCCCGGCATCCACAGACGACGTTCCTCTGCGCCCATATGGCAGACATTCCCGAGGATCTGGCGAAGCTGGGCGGCTATCTCGACCGCTACCCCAATATGTTCGTGGAGATTGCGGCCCGCGTGGCCGAACTGGGCCGTCAACCGTACACCGCTCGCCGTTTCTTCCTGAAATACGCCGACCGGATTCTGTTCGGTACCGACGGTGTCCCGCCCGTTTCCGAGCTGATTCCCCATTGGCGGTTTCTGGAAACGTGGGACGAGTCTTTCCCGTACGAAGACAACCCCTTCCCGCCCCAGGGACTGTGGAACATCTACGGTTTGGGACTTCCCGACGATGTGCTCAAGAATGTCTACTACGAAAACGCGGCCCGGTTAATTCCGGGCGTGCAAGCAGCGCTGCCGAGGCGCTGAGTTCGAAGGATGACATCGCGCCTGCTGGTCGAATTTGTATGGGAATTCTCAAATGATCTCGTGCAGCGGACCACCCGGCGCACCGAGTTTGTCGACACGTTTGACGACGTCTGGGTCTTCAATCAGCGGTGGCGCGTGATGCGGCTTCATGCGGGCGTCGATGACCAGTGAACCTCGGCAGCCCCAATGTTTCTGGTGGATGAACGAGCCAACTCCGTCGATGTCGGCGGCGGGGTTCGAGCGAGTAAAGGTGACCCA
>CAUZTK010000101.1:0-11671 GCA_963582395.1 Planctomycetota bacterium
TATGAATCTCGACAACCACAGATGGGTGCTCGGCCAAGACTACTCGCAGGCACCGACCTGCGCAACCTATCACATGTCGGGCCACTCCAAGAACGAGGGCAAGGTGACGCACGATCCTGGCGAACGCATCTCCTGGTCAAATCGTCCCCCGGTTAGCCTGGTATCGGATACCGACGCCGGCGGAGCAATCATTGCCGAGATCGACCTTGTCAAACGTCGCCGGCTGACGGAGTTTTCGGTAGCGGACAAATGGAACAACATGAAGCAAGTTTGTTTTCACTGTCACACGCCCAATTACGTCCACGCGTTTTACAAACAATACGACGATTTCGTGCTGCTGTACAACGAAAAGTTCGCCAAGCCGGCAAATCATAGCAGCCTTGAAAAAGAACAAACTCATCACTCCGATGCAATTTGACGAGGAGATTGAGTGGACCTGGTTCTACTTATGGCACCACGAAGTCCGGCGGGCTCGGCACGGTGCAGCTATGATGGCGCCGGATTACGCGCACTAGCATGGAATGTTTGAAGTCGCCGAACGCTTCTACATGCAGTTGATTCCTCAGGCCCGCGAAATCGCCGAGAAATCCGCAGCAGACGGCATGGCGGAACAAGCCCGGCAGGTGGGCGCGGTCATCGAAAGCATCTTGGCCCGGCCGGAACATGCCTGGAAGGCTAGCAGCGGGGCGAAACGAATTAAGGCCGAGGTCGAAGACAGCCAGTAGAACCCGCGCTCGCGATTCTTCGGTACGCGGTTTCTAAATTCTGCCCGTTTCGAGATCCTGGACGACTTCGGCCAGAATGGCCGGGTCGTCGCTGCCGACCACGTGCCGGACCCGGCTCTCCGGGACCTTCAGCCGCAGCATCAACTCTTCGGCTCGCTGCCAAAACCGGGCGAGTTTTTTTCCTTCAGCCAGGAACAGTTCCGTCGCCAGTTCGCTGAGCCGCTGACGGTCGATCTGCTCACGGTTGTCGTAATAGCGGCCGATGACTTTTTTTTGATAGTTGGAATAGTCCGTCATGAAATTTCCTGCCGGTTGTTTCGGGAGAACGGGAAGTGTGGAGTACAGAATTCGGATTGTGGAATTCCGCACTCCGAATTCCACACTCAGCATTCGTAAGAGGTGATTCGAGATTCCATCGCTCGACCACACCTTTCAATGCCCAGAGCGATTCGACATAATGGAATTGAGTGTGTTAGTATTGGCAGCGGCGTGCCGCGCAGTCAACGCTTCGACTAAGGGTGCCGATGGTGATGCAACCTTCTTGCAGTCAATAGGGCCAGCTCAGCCGGCCAACAGCGGACCCAGCGGCGCATCGCAATGATTGTTCGGCCGGTACAGTCGGCCCTACACTGCTTGCATCAACCCAGCGATCCGACGAAAGAAGAGACGATGACCTCCGAGGATACGCTTCAATTGCTCGCTGAACGGATGCTGGAGATCCGACAACGGTTCGGTGTGCGCGATCTGGCGATTTTCGGTTCGGTGGCCCGAAACGAATCTCGCCCGGACAGCGACTTCGACGTGCTCGTCGAGTTCACCGACCGCCCCAATTTCGACAACTACATGGGACTGAAGCTATTCCTGGAGGAGTTATTCGGCACTTCAGTTGACTTGGCCATCCATTCCGACCTTCGCCCCGCGCTGCGTCCTCGAATTGAACAGGAAGCGCTGCATGTCCCGTGAATTGTTATCCTTTCTCGACGACATTCTGGAATGCTGCCGACGTGTTCGCAGCTACACGACCGGACTGGACCAAGCCGCGTTGGTCAACAACACAATGGCTTACGATGCGGTGCTACGAAATCTGGAAATCATTGGCGAGGCGGCAAAACGTATTCCCCCCGAAATTCGCCGGCAAATGCCCCAGCTTGAGTGGACGAAAATTGTGGGGATGAGGAACTGGCTCGCCCACGCATACTTTTCAGTGAACGCCAACATCGTATAGGACGTCATCGAAAACAAACTGCCGGAATTGGAACAAGTGGTTCAAGCCTTCAAAGATGCCGATGACTCATGACCCCATAGCGTTTTCCGCGATTGACAATGCGACAAAACAATTAAGCCGAGTAGGGCTGGCTCTGCCGGCCAACAGCGGACCCAGCGGCGAATCGTAATGATTTTTACGGAACTTTCCTTGCGGGAGGAGCGGGGAGTCATCTGGATCTGGACTCACGACTCTGGACGAGTTCACCGACATTGATTGATTCGGGAGACAACAATGACAAAATTACTTTCGACACAGCACTTGCAGTCACGTCGTGGCTTCTTGAAGCAAAGCTCCGCAGCCGCTGCTGGCTTGGCATTCACGGGTGGATTCGGCGCATTCTCACAGGCCGCTGGCGTCGCCGAGGACTACGCCGGTCTCGATTCTCGAAAGTATCTGGGTGAGGTTCGGATCCTGGCGAAGGTCGTCGACAAAAAGATCTTCACCGAAGGGCCGGCCGTCGACCGCGCCGGAAACGTCTTCTTCACCAATACCGCGGTCTCAAAGATTTTGAAATGGAGTCCCGCAGAGAAAAATCTGTCGGTGTTCCGCACAAACAGCAACGCCGCCAACGGGCTGCTGCTGACGCCCAAGGGCGATCTGCTGGCCTGTGAAGGAGAGGCTGGCCGCGTCACCCGCACCGACCGGAACAGCGGTCAAATCTCGGTTTTGACCGACAAATACAACGGCTTCAAATTGGCCGCGCCGAACGATTTGGCGCTCGATGCGAAAGGCCGCATCTACTTCACATCGCGTCCTGGAGTGGACGACCCGAGCCAGGGAAACGTCAACGCCGTCTATCGCATCGATCCAGACGGAAAGCTGACGCAGTTACTGGCTGCACCGCACGGGACCGCCATGCCCAACGGCATCGTCACCTCACCGGACGACCAGATCCTCTACTTGATCGAGGCCCATTCGGCTGCCGGCCATCTGCGCAACATTCGGGCGTTCGATCTGAATCCGGACGGTAGCCTCTCCAACGGCCGTGTGCATATCAACTTTTATCCCGGCCGCAGCGGCGACGGGATGTGCATCGACGCTGCAGGTAACCTGTACGTGGCCGCCGGTCTGCACAAACGACGCGGGACGAGTGAAACACTCGACACCCGGCCGGGTATTCATGTCATCTCGCCGGCGGGAAAGCTGATCGCCTATGTCGAGACGCTGGAAGATACCATCACCAACTGCTCGTTCGGCGGCGAAGATCTGCGGACTTTATACGTCACCTGCGGCACCCTGCTGTTGAGCATCCGCACCGACATTCCAGGCAAAGCGGCTTACCGGCCGAACGTGTGAGCTTTCCACAGCCGCCTACGACGGCGCTGGCCATTTATCGCTTGACGCGCCCGGCGCCGTTAATTCCGCCTGTAAAACAGCAGTTCGACCACGGAAGCCGCGTGGCGTCGCACACGAAAACCCGACTTGCCGGCATTGGTAGTCTGGATGCTTTCGTTCTCAGAGGCCTCCCGCCGAATTCGATCATCCATGACCAAACCTCTCGCACTTTTCCAAAGTGAAGGAATACAGACCAATTCCACAAAACCACTCAATAGTAAATCGGCAACTTCCAAGACAAATATAAAGATATGAATGTACATGAATTCATTTTTTCCGCTTGGATCGTCTTGACACGCTGCTGAATGAGTTCTACAAGCTAGCTCCGTAGGTGTGGTTATGAATTGATCACCGCTATTCTGTCTGTTTGCCGTGACTGAACAACCGGTGATGACACACGACAGAAATGCCTCTTCTTCGAAAATACCTTGTCAAATTGCGGCAGGCGAATTATGGTATCCGTCGATTATTCGGCCCACGGGTTTCTGACTGCCCGCCAGCCGAGTTGAACTCTTCGGAAAGGAATCCGAAAAATTAGGCGGTTCGCCGCCAGGAAAGAAAGGGGCTCATGGATGGGCCGATTGAAACTGTTTCCGCCTGAAAGGCTGGAAGGTGGTGCCGGCGAGGACGAACCGGCGGTTGTCTCTTTCGCTCGGTTGACCAGCCGGTTCCGCCGCAATCGCCCGATTGACGTGGTGACTCGCGCCCGCATCGTTCACACCAACAGCAGGTGTCCCGTCTGCCGGCATCCCGTGATTGAGCCGATCGAATTGAACGACGGCTTACGGGGTCGAAGCCATCTGCCGATTCCGGGAACGGCCACACTGGTCGGGTTTCGGTGTGAGCGATGTGACTTGGAATGGCCGGCCTGAGTTGTGAGCAGCCGGGCAACGTCTGAGCGACATTCGCCGCGAAATTTAAGCTGACGATTGCGCCGGATCGATTACCGGTTTGGTATGCGGCTTCGGTTTGCACGACCTTCTTCGGCAAGCGATTCGAAGTAGCGATGGACAAGCTCGTCGTATTTTTGGAGATATTTTTCATTGAAGTTGCGAAGCAGCTTGTCTCTCAAGGCGGGCGGCAGGTGTCCCCAAACGGCTTTGACCATGTCCACCTGCTGTCCCGGACCGGTGTCGGGCTTTTTCGCAATTCGCGTTCGTGTGGACGATTTGTCTGCTTTCCGGTCTTCGGCGGGTCGCCCGGTGCCGTCGTCCGCCTGAGGGGATTGTAAGCGGTCCCGCTCCGGCTGCTGCCGCTGTTGACTTTGATTTTGCGCCTGTCTCTGCCGGTTGTCTGAGGGGCTCGATTGTGACTGCTGTTGTTTCGCGAGTTCGATCAGTTTTTCCAGGTGATCGATGACCCGCTGCTGGATCTCGCGGGTTTCGCGGCCGGTCTTCTTTTGCTCGATCCGCTTTCTTGCATCCCGCATGCCGTCGATCGCTTGCTCCAACGGATTATTGCTGCTGCTGTCGTCGTTGGACTTTTGACCCAGCAGTCGTCGAAACAATTCGTCGTTGCCGGCAGAACGCGGTTTTGTCTCCTTGCTCGCAGACTCCTTTTGTTGAGCGACTGTTCTCTGAGCCGGTTGAGACCCGGTATCATTGGCCGACGCCGGACAAATCACGGCCGACAGCCCGAAAAAGGCGCTAGCGAACAGGGCGAAAACGGTCCTCGCCGAACACGTCAACATGTTAACGGTCCTCTTGGGGCCGGCCGTCATCGCGGTCACCCTCAATGGCTTTCGTGAGTGCGCGGGTGAGGTTTCGAGCCAAGTCGGCCAGCTCGCCCTGTTCGTCGGCGAGCCGCTGCAGCGCTCGTTGTTCCTCATCGGTCAGTCTGTCGTTCTTCTGTTTTCGTTCGTCGAGCTGCGTGGTCTGCTTCAGCAGATTTTCCTGGATCGTCTTGAGCATCTTCAACTGGGCAAGCTGTGGAATTCCGTCTACGGGAGGACCACCGAGATCAGTACCTGCACCGACGCTGTCCGGTTGTGCGTTGGACCCCGATTCCGGCTTGAGGGCCAGGATCAGTTCGAGGAAGCGCTGTTTGGCGGCTACTTCAGCAGAGATGGTGGCCGCGTCGGTTTTATTTTCGGCAAGCCGCTCGGCCGCCCGTTGCATCTGGCGCGATGCTCCTCGTAATGCGAGCGCGAAAATTTCGGCCGCCTTTAACGTTTCGACTAAATGGTCCGTATCTCTTTTCAAATTGCGCTGGGTCTCGGCCAGCCGCAGCAATGATTGCAGTTGCCCGCGACTCCAGTTGCCCTGTTTTTGACGTTCCACTTCGAGCCGGCGGGTCTCATCGATGACGTTTTGTTCGAGCGCGATCATGTCCTTCAATTGGTCGGCTATTCGCTCCAATAGCTCACGGGCGAGCCGTTCTTCGGTTTCCTGCCGCTGCTGTGCCAGTTCTCGTTGGGCCTGTTCGAGGTCGTCGAGCGCTTCGTGTTGCTCGTCCATGGCTGCTTCGCTTGCCTGCCGAGCCAAGTCCTCATCGGCGTTCCGCATTCTTTCGGCCGCCCGGCCGGCGGATTCGCCGGCGCTCTGCGCCTGTAGGCGGCGGAGACGGCGGGCCATCGACGCAACATCGTCGCTCAATCGCTTCTGCTCCTTCTTAAGCTGTTGCAGTTGCAGCTCGCGCTGCCGAGAATCTTCAAGCTGTTCGGCTTGCTGCACCTTTCTCAGCAGTTCAGTCTGCCGTTTGCGTAACTCGGCAAGTTCATTCTCGGCCTGCTGGAGTTTCTTGACGAGAGTTTCCGCATCGTCGACCCCACGATTGCTGAGGATCTCGTTCAGTTCCTGCAGGTCGTCGGCGATCTGCTGTTGGCTGCTGGAAGCCTGACCGACGTCGTTGTTTTCGAGTTGCTCGGCGGTGCGGCGCATTTGCTCGGCAGTCGCGCGTCGCCGAATGTGGTCTTGAGCATCTCCGAGTCTCGCGGCGACTGAAGGAGATGTCTGCGCCGCCTCCTTCCTCAACTCCTCTAGTTTTTCGCGAAACCGGCCGATCCGCTCGGCCTGATTGCGTTGCCGGTTGGCCAATTTTCTCAGGTCGGCCTGTTGCTGACGAGTCAGGTTGAATAGCGAGCGGCCGAGCGTCTGCTGGAAAGTTTCCATAGTTTGCTCGTTCACTTGTTGTTGACCAGCTCTCAAATCGGACAGCTCGTTCAACAGATCATGACGATTTCGCCATTGTGAGAGCTGTCGCCGCATCTCGTCGAGCGATTCGAGTACAACACGTTGGTGCTCGCCAGCCCGGTCCAGCATCGTGGCTTGTTCATCCGGTCCGGAGGAAGCCGGCGGTTCCTGTTCTCGATTGTCCCCATCGCTCTTAGGATGCTCGAATGAGGGTTTTGTGGGGAAGACATCGCCATCGGCAGCGCGGTCTTTCTCCGGTTCGGCCGACCGTCGAAAGTTTTTGTCCACAGGAAAGCCATCATCGACGTCTGCACCGCCCGATATCTGTGTCGCTTTGCGTGCCCGGGTGAGCTCCTGCTCGATGGCCGGGAGGGGCGTTTCGCTGAGCATCGAAAGCTCGTCGGCAATCTGATCGAGTCGGCGTTTCATTTCCGGGTCGTTGATCTTGTTATCCTTCAGTTCAGCGCGAAGCTGCAGGGCACGTCGCTCAATTCCGTCGACAGGATTCAGCAGACGTGACGAGATCTGCCGCTGATCGAGTTCGATGCGCTTCAGAAGATCGACGTCGTCCGGCCGCAAAGTGCCGACCTTCCGTAATTGCGTCTGAAGTTCACCAACCTGTTGATGCGCCCGTGACTGCACCTGGTAGACACGATCCAACTCTTCGAGAAAATCAGCCTGGCGGGTTGCAAGCTCGTCCGCCTTTTCGTCGGCAGAAACAATCGTCAGCATTCGGGACATGCTGCGCCCGACGTGTTCTGAACCAAGATCGTAGAAGTCAGTTGCTTCAACATGAAAGACGATCCGCATTCCCGGATCCAGTTGCAACTCCTGCAGCAGCCATCTGTACTCAACCGTCAGTTCCAGCGGCCGCTGCTGGTGGGCAAGAGCGTCGTGCAACAGATGAAAATCACCAGGATTATCCTGAGTGTCTCTGAACTTGTAGTGCAGCCGGACATCTTTGAGCCCCAGGTCATCTTGGACGATCGATTGCAAGGGGATTTCCGCATTGGACGTTACCAACAGATCGGTTCGGGGTTCTTCGATGCGGACCTCCGGCGGAAGATCTGCTGTGCCTCGGATTTCGTAGCGAGGGGCCTCTGGGTTCTCGAACCCTTCGCGGTCCACCAGCTCGAACCAGTAGGAGGAAACGCCGCTCTGTTCAATGCGGAACGTCGTTTTCAGCCGCATACCGTCGTCGGAGATTTCAACCGATTGCGGTTGTCGGTCCTTGATTCGCAACAGGGACGATCGCAACGGCTTGTTGACGGTCGCTTGGACGTCAACAACGCTGCCGATAAGATCTTGAACATGCCCGACACCAGGGGCCAGCTTTCGCTGTTCCCGCCCCGCATAGTCCGGATGTGATAGCGTCACTTGCAGCCACTGAAGTGCGGGTGCCGGAACCACGTGCAGCTTGAAGAGCGGATTGTCCCAGTCGTCACCGCCGACCGCCCGGAACCAGACCGGTCCTCTGCCGGCCAGCAGCGTGGCAACGCCGACGTCACGCGGCCGATCCTGCCCGTCCCGGCGTGTGATTTTCCGAAGTTCCTCGAAGACAATTTCGTCATCGGAATAGCGGTACTCCATGCGTAAATCGTCCGGCAGATCTCCTTTGACGTTTTCGACGTATAGCTTCAGTGTCTGTCCGCGGGCAACTCGCAACGGGTGGTCGGGGTTGAATTGGAGCGGCTCAAAGTCGGCGTTCATGAGCCTCAGTTCGGTCGTTTTGGGCCAGGCAACATCGGCAAATGGGAACACGAGCCGGGTCAACGCAAGCGACGCCTCAGCCCGATTTGCGGCGACAATGCCCGCCGACGCCAAACAAACAACAATGGCAACGGCCACGGGACCGCGAACGTGATGGGTTTCAACGACGTCGGTCACGTCGAGACGGTTCACGTGTTCGAGAGTCTCGGCGATGACACGCTGCTGCAGGCTGGGCGAACCGACCAACGGATCGATCTTGTCTCTGAGAAACTGGACGGTGCTGGCCAGACTGTCGTTGAAACCGGGAAAGCGCCGCTCGATTTTCAGCGCGAGATCGATCTCTGAAAGCGGACGCGTCAGCGGGACGACCAAATATCGCCAGCCGACCCAGCCACCGGCCATGAGAATGGACAATCCCAGAACCAGCCGCACGCCGGAATCATTGAAATGCAGCAGCCAATCGAAGAAGCCGGCAACGAGCGTTGCTCCCAGGACTACGGCGAGAATCCAACTGACGCCGTAGAGCCACAGCACCTGCCGAATCCGTATGCGGATTCGTGTGAGCCGACTTTCGAGCGGATTGGTCATCATCGCCGTCGTCCACGGTTCGAGTGGTTCTATTTTGACTGTGGTGAAGCGGCCGGTGCAGCAAAACCTTTTCGCAGCGGCTCCCCCTGTTTTCACGGCGGGCGAAATGTTTATTCCGAACGGCTGCCACCGATTCCATCATATCAGCCTGAACCGCTTCCGCAAAAGCCATTCTGCCAGCAGCAAAAGAGTAAAGAGAAACAGGCAGGGAAGCACGATTTTCCATCGGTTCCAAAGCGGGATCGGATCCAGTGTTTCCAGCGGCACCGCCAGACCGGGTGGCAGGTCGGCGGGCAGACGATCGGCATCGCCCGGCGTGTACGATTTGCCCTCTGTGCGCTCGGCCGTCTCGGTCAGTTCCGCCCGATCGAGCCGGCGCCGCTCCAGTTCGCGCAGCGGTGCCTCGACGCGGAAGTCGGTCGAGGGGGGTGCCTCGTTGAACGCCGGAGCGACGACCCAAGCGTGATAGCTCCCTTCCGCCGGGCGGATGATCTGTCCTTCAAAAACCGAAGGGACTTCGGGCAATCGATTGAGTGTCACGGTCCGCTGGACGTCACCCCGTCGTTCCACAACCACCGAGACGCCATCATCTTCGATGGGCGCCAGCCGTTCGTCATGAAACTTAATCCGCAGGCTGATTGTCTCGCCCCGGCGGTAGATCAGCCGGTCGGCCGAGAGCTGAGCTGTGCGGTCGCGGCCGATGAGTTTTGAGCGGCTCAGGAAGCGGACAGCTTGAACCCAGTATCGGCCGTAGTACAAGTCGCCCACCCGAAATCGCCAGCGCCATAACTCGTCGGTCGCGTGAAACAGCACCGTCCCGGCGCCGACGCGATGTTTCACGATCACCGGCAACTTGCCCTTCGCGCCGTCGCGGGTCGGATGTTCCGCGTAGACTCGGGCACCTTCGGCCAGTTCCCGAGCCTCCCACAACCAGTAAAGTTTCGGCAGATGGTTCCAGATCTTCAGGCTCTCTTGCTCGGTTTCGGCGAAACGGAAAATCGGCGTCTCCTTTCGACCGCCAATCGTTAGTCGCGGACGAAAGCCTTCGACAATCGGAATTTCTGCTGATGGAGCCGCGACCCCCTCCAGATTGATGGGCAGCAAGATCTCCAGTGGTGTTCCCCGGTAAGAGAGCGGGTTATGAAACGGACCGGCGACGACGAGCAGCCCTCCCCCGACGTCCCGGACAAACTCGTCCAGGTTCTCGAACACGCCGGAACTCAAATAGCTGGGGTTGACGTCACCCCAAATGATCACATCGTACTTGAACAATTCTTCCCGCCTGACTGGAAAGTGGTCGAGCGCTGTTTCATCTTCGGTCGAATACTCGACATCCGCTTCCTGTAAGACCGTGTGCAGCTCAACGGTTTTTTCGCGCTCCAGCAAATGCTTGACGTACCGAAACTCGTAACGGGGAACCGAATCGACCAGCAACACGCGGATTCGCGCTTCCCGGACGCTGACGTGACGTGTTTCCGAGTTGTTGTTTCTGTTGCTCTCGTCGGCAAGCGGCTGAGCCTCTAGGGTGTAGTCAAATTCGCCCGCCACGCGGGGCGTGTAGCGAAACTCCACTTTGACCGGTTGGCCCTCTTCACCGGCCGGAATCTGCTTGCGAACCAAGACCGCGTTGGAATTCTCGCCTCTGAGCACGACACTGATCGGCTTGCCCGCCGGAATTCCATACGTCTTCAATTTGGCCGACATCAAGATCAGATCGTCGACGAAGGCGACTTCATTGACCAGGATGTCGTACAGTTGCACGTCGCGCGACGGCTCGGCACTGCCGATGCCAATCGTGAAAATCGGCACCAGGTTGCTCGAGGCCAGATCGATAATGCCGCTTAGCTTGTCGGCGTCGGTGGTGCTGGTGATGCCGTCGGTCAGCAGGATCACGGCCGAAGGTGGGGTGCCGCGCAGGTCCTCGAACACTTTTCGCACACTGGGCCCAGGACGCGTTTCGTCGCCGACAGCTTCCAGTCCCCTCAGCAGTGGAATCAGCTCGTCGATCTCGCCGGCATTCAAGTATTCGCCGCGGCCGACGGCCGACGCAGTGTCTGAAAACCGGTAAATCCGCAGCTTGTGTTTCCTGAGAAGTCGCTTCAGAAACGAACCGTTTCGACGCAGGAGCACCGCTTTGGCGAGGTTCAGCCGCGTCGCTGCTTTGAAGCGGCCCTCGGAAATGAGTTGCTCGATCTGCCGTTGGAGAATTTGATCGGGGTAGCGGTCTTCCAGGCCCATGCTGGCCGAAACATCGACGAGAACAACGACCACCGGCAAACCGGTCCTGTCGACCGACAGCGTCAACGAGGTCAGAAACAGCACCAGCACCGCGATGCTCGAGAGCCGCAAACCAATCAGCACGGCACAGACCGGGCCTGACAACGACTTCGCATCGCGCAGGTAAACGCTGACAACGTATCCGCACAGCGCCAGCCCGAGGAGCAGGACTCCCCAGTCAGGAAGCCCAGACGGCCAAGGGGGTGTCGCATTCAGATGCCAGGCGGACCCCTGTCCAGAGTCGGACCGCGGTACGCCCAAATACCACTCCATGAATCGCTTGAGCAGTTGCATCACTCGGTGCCGATGATCCTTAGAGCCAGGCAACATGGCCTAAGTTGGTACGCTCGTCCGACAAAACGTTTTGTCGGCAGTGCCTCGTTCGGATTATACGTGAATCGCGTCGGTGTGTCGCCGGAAAATCCCGCGTCGGCGGCCTGGAAATTGCGGAGTGCAGATTGGCCAGCCACAAGAATCGCAAACAGGCTCGACAAGCTGGACACGGCGAGCTTTACTAGCCATATTTCAACCAAAGATGATCATCAATTTTGTCCGGTCTATCCGAAATGGGTACTACCCCACTTCTATCCGCCTACGGACGTAACATGCGCGGCACACTCTACTCAAGCCTCATCGTA
>CAUZTK010000102.1:0-11654 GCA_963582395.1 Planctomycetota bacterium
CTTGCCATCCTGTCTGGCTGGATTCACCGCCGACAGTAGCAGATCATTTCCTTGATGCAAAACCAAGGGAAGAAACGCATCCTGCTCACCGATGACCAACGACGTCTGCTGGCCGTCAAAGGCAAGCTCCCGGGCCGCTAAACGCTGCGGGAACTAACGACTACTGTGGAGCAACCTACGGAGCCCGCTATGCCGAAGCCATTTGGACGCCCAGCCATCGCAAGACTGAGATTCTGTGACCACCCGACTCTCTTTAAGTCTTTGGCCCACGGCGGGATCAATCTTCAAAGAGTCACTTCACTTCGATCAACTCAACGATGAAATGCAGTGTCGCGTTCGGTGGAACGGCGTCATCTGCACGCTATCGACCTCGCCACCATCACCAACGCTCAACCACGAGCAAGATAAGGGGCGCTGTCGTACTACTAGTGGCGAGGACTAACCAGGTTGTGGGAACCGGCGAAACCTTTGCCTTTCCCTGCCGATTTGCGGTATCCTGTCGTCTAGTTCTCTAACAATCTGTACAATCGGATGCATAACCCTCTGTCGTGAATTTTTTAATGACGAAGCTCGAATGCCGAAACACTCATGTGTGCGGCGAGAGTCTTTCAGAAATGGTGTTCTAACTTCGGCATTTTCGCGCATGGCATCTTGCTGATCGAACACTGTGCATGAAGCGGGTCACGGCTGTGATCGGCTAAGTCTGGTCAATTTAACATCTTCGGTGGAGTTTTTCGGTGATTGGCGCAGGTCGGCTTTTCACGAAACATTGCAGCGGAACGACTCGGCGGGAACTGCTGCAGGCGGGCAGTCTGGGGGTGCTCGGACTTTCTCTGGCAGACTTGCTGCGCATGGAAGCGACGGCGGCAGAGAACGGCACGCGGGCAAAATCTGTCATCCTGTTGTGGCTGTGGGGCGGGCCCAGCCATCTCGACACATTCGATCTCAAACCCGCTGCGGCAACCGAGTACCGCGGACCCTATTCGCCCATAGCCACCAGTGTTCCCGGCATCCAAATTTGCGAGCTTCTGCCACAGCTTGCCGGGCGGGCCCACCAATTCAGCATCATCCGTTCGATGAACCATACGTCGAACGATCACGGTATCGCGGGGACCATCGGGCTGACCGGTTCCGACGAAGGGGCGGCCAGCCTCAGCGGTCAGGTGCTCCGCGGTGAGACGAAACCGGCCCAAGGGGCGATCGTTTCACGAGTGCTGGGGTTTGCACCGACCATACCCCGTTTCGTGACGCTCGGCGGACACCTGCATCAAGGACATCGGCCGATTCGAGGCGAGGGGGGCGGAACTCTGGGCCGGCTCCACGATCCGTTTCGTCTCGATTACGATCCCGAGCAAGGCGTCAAGATTCCGCAACTGGAATTGATTGACGGCCTGACCCATGACGGTTTGACGGCCCGCCGCGAACTGCTCGCCGCGTTCGATCGTCTTGCCGGAAGGCTGGACACATCCGCAACGTTCGAGAAGCTCGACCAGTTCTATCAGCAGGCTTTTTCCCTGCTGACGTCGTCGAAATCGCGCGAAATCTTCGACCTGGACCAGGAACCGGATCGTCTACGACGTCGCTACGGGCGATTTCGTTTCGGCCAATGCTGCCTGATGGCCCGCCGATTGATTGAGGCCGGTTCGCGGTTTGTGCAGGTCAACTGGAGCTCACACGTCGAACCGGTTGAAGACACGGGAGACGGTGGCTGGGACACGCACGATCGAAACTTCCAACTTTTCCAAAACCGCTACGCCTGGATGCTCGATCAGTCACTCTCGGCATTGCTGGACGACCTGGACCAGCGAGGGCTGCTGAGCGAAACGGTCATCGTCGCCGTCGGAGAGTTCGGCCGCACACCGAAGATCAACGGCAAAGCGGGGCGCGATCATTGGCATCAGTGTTATTCGGCGCTGATTGCCGGCGGCGGAATTTCCATCGGTCGGGTCGTCGGCTCCAGCGACCGGCGTGCCGAGCATCCGGTCAGCCGCCCCGTCACACCCGCCGATTTATTTCGCACGGTGCTGGATCGCATCGGTGTGGGAACGACCCGGTTGACGTCGGTCGGACTGACTCCGCAGGGCGACGTCATCGAAGAACTCAGTTGAGGCGGCGGAGCCGGAACCAAAAAAGTTGAAAGTCGATGGCCGGAAAAAACCGCGTTGAACAGTTGGAATCATCCAGTCGATAGTCCGCCTCTTGACCCTCGACAGGTCAAATTCGTGACCATCTTGCGCAAGATTTCAGTAAAAAAGTACTAAGGCAGCCGAGCATGCCAGCGATCGGACGGCAAAACTGCAGACGCTTCGGGACGTGGCTGATGTCGCTCTCGCTGTGGGTCATCTGCTCCGGGCTCGGTCACTCTGCCGAGCTGCCGGGCCAACCGTCATCTCCGACCGTTGGCCGCTTCATCCGTTTGACCAACGACGGGTACTACAAACAACGGCCATCCTGGTCCCCCGATGGGAAATGGCTGGCCTTTGCCCGGCACCGCGGATCGAAAATCTACCTCTATGTCCGGTCGGCAGACGGAACCACGGAGCGGCGGCTGACCAAGCGAACCGACCCCGAATACGATGCCGTCTGGTCGCCCAGTGGACGGCGGCTCGCGTTTTCGTTCGTCAAAACCGTGCCCAATCAGGGAGACGTGGAGGTATACACCATCGGTGCCGACGGCAATCGACTCCAGCCGATTGCCGTCACCGACGGAAAACTCTCGCACGAGGAGTCTCCTGGCTGGTCGCCCGACGGAAAGCGGATTGTGTATTCATCCACCAGGCACGGCAACCAGGAAATCTATATAGCCGATGCGGACGGAAAAAACGCGATACGGCTCACCAGTGATCCAGCCATCGATGCCCATCCTGCTTGGTCGCCCGACGGCAGCCGCATCGCCTTCGCCACGAACCGCTGGGGAGATCTCGAGCTGGCGGTCGTTGGGGTTGATGGTAGATTTGTGACCCGGCTGACCCACAGCCCCGGCCTAGACGATTATCCTGCCTGGTCGCCCGACGGGAAAACGATCGCGCTGGCCAGCAATCGGGAAGGCAACTTCGAGATCTACCTAATCGATGCTGACGGTCAAAATCCCAGGAACTTGTCCCGGCATCCCGGCATCGACAACTTTCCAGCCTGGAGCCCCGACGGCCGCGTTACGTTCGTCTCAAACCGTAGTCAAGGTTTCGATATCTATTGCGTTGGCGCAGTGAAACCGTCAAACCCGCCGAGCTGATTCCCGGCGATGCCCGATTCGATCTGAACCCGGATGAACCGGCTGGGCAGCGTCGATTTCGCCTGCGATATTCAGGACGTTTTCGTTGGAGCCCCCCGAGCGGATGCTTTCCACTCCAGGGCCTCAGCCCTCATCAATCTTCAGAGAAGCGAGAATCTTCAGAGCAGTGTGCCAGCCGGCGTGATTTCAAATCAACGGTTAAACAAGAACGCCGAGCTGTTGATCAGCGCCCACATCAGGTCCTGAGCGGCTTCCGACGAGTCGCCCACGATGGTGAAAAACTCCTCGCTGTTTTCCGCCTCTTCGTCCGTCGGAAAACGGCAGAGCACCGACAGGTAAACCTCCTCGACGAACGCCTTGGTCTCCGCGTTTTCCTTTGTTAACCGGGCAATGAGACCTTGCGGGTGAATGATGGCCTCGGCAATGGTCGGGCCGTTGATCAGGTTCAGTGTCTGTCCCAGGCTGACTTGACTCGACCGTTCGCACTCGCAGGGAGATTCTCGCGGCGGACGGCCGAACATGTCGAGGAATGTCAGTTTGACCTGCGGGTCCGGCAATTGCGTGGCCCGAAAACCGGCCGGCACACCGGGAATGTTTCGTGGGGCGCCAGTGGCCGTGATGAGGGTGTCGTACAACTGCTCAGCGGTCAGCCGCCGGGGACTGGTGTGCGAGAAGTTGATTTCATCGCCGGCATTCCATCGATTCGTCCGGTAGCTGCGCCGATACGTGTGCGAGGAGACGATCATTCGAATCAGTCGCTTCAGGTCGAAACCATGATTGACGAAGTCATCGGTCAACGCCGCGAGCAACTCCGGATTCGAGGGTGGATTGCTGGAACGGATATCGTCGACCGGGTCGATGATGCCACGGCCACTGAAATAGCTCCAATAACGGTTCACCAGGCTCACGGAAAAATAAGGATTCTGCGGGGAAGTCAGCCACTGGGCCAACTGTTGCCGTGAGTCGGTCACAGAACGGTCGATGCCGTCGTGCTCGAACGGGAAGCTCGCCGAAACCGTCTCGCCGGTGCCGGCGTTCTTGACCGCCTGCGGAGTCCGCAGCGTATAGATAATTTCATCGTCTTTGCCGACCCCCGGTTTGCGGCCGACCGAGGCAAAGAAAGCCGACAGTTGATAATAATTCCGCTGCGTCCAGCGCTCGAACGGATGATCGTGACACTGTGCGCACATGAAGCGTGTCCCGATGAAAACCTGCGTCATATTTTCCATGACGGCCCTCGGCTGGCGGGCAATGCGGTAATAATTGGCGGCGGGGTTCTCGAACGTGCTGCCGCTGGCGGTCATTAACTCGTAGACGAACTTGTCGTAGGCTTGATTGGTCGCGATCGAACTGCGGATCCAATTGCGGAATGCCCAGACCCCTTTCTCCTTGATAAATTTGCGATTGCTCATCAGCAAATCGCTCCATTTGAGCGTCCAGTGATCGACGAAACCGGGGCTGCCCAGCAACTCGTCGATTTTGGCATCGCGCTTGGTCTTCGAGTCGCGTTTATCGGCCAGAAACTTGCGAACCTCGGTAGATGTGGGGGGCACACCGGTCAAATCGAGCGAGACCCGCCGCAGAAATTCCGCGTCGGTACACAATTGCGACGGCAGAATTTTCATCCGCTTCAGTTTGTTGTTGACCTGAGTGTCGACAAAATTGAACTCAGGACTGTTGTTCCACTCATATCCTTCGCGGGTGCCCAAAACCGTGACGAGGTTCGTTACATAGGCCCCTTCATAACGCACAAGCACGGCGGCCTCGCCGCGGCGGACCGCTTCGATCCGGCCGTCGCGGTCGACCTCAACGACCTCGAAATCACTAGTCCTGAAGATAGCCTCGCGAGTCACGTCACGGCTGCCGCCGTCATCGTAATGCGCAATCACAATCTGCTGCTGACGATCCCCACCCAGTTGCAGCAACGGATTCGTCGGGAAGATTTCCAGCCGCGAGACACGCGGCAAATTGTCGTACCGGCATCCCTCGGCAATCCATTGGTGAATGAGCCGATATTGGCGGGAATCTTCGTCGAACAAAAAACCGCCCCCATGCGGGACGCCCTGTGTCGGCTTGAGCAGCATCAGGCTCTGGCTTGGCTGAGCACGGTTGAATCTTCGTCCCGACAGGTCGTCCACCAACGCGCGATAGTCGAACAGCGTGTCGTAGCCCCGCAGCGACAGCTTGAACCCTGCTTGACCGGCCTGGGCCCCGTGACAGGTTCCCGCGTTGCAGCCGACTTTGCTCAGCATCGGCATGATGTCGCGGATGAAACTGACCGGCTTCGCCTCTGTGTTGCCGACCCGGACCGTCACCTGTACTTGCAGACCAGCAGCGGAAACCGATACCGCCGTCTGGCCCGGTTTCTGCGGGGTGATGAAACCGTTGGCATCGATGTCGACCTCGTCGCCTGCCGGCTTGAGCTTCGCTTCCGCAGAGAGGTCGTACCGCAGCCCGTTCTCGGCCTGACCGGTGACAATCAGCCGCCGGCTGTCGCGGATGTTCGACAATTCAAGACTTTTCGGGAACACGTCCAGCTCGACGATTTTTGGCCTCGCCGGCTGATCCGCAAAAATTTGTCCCGGACCGACGGCCAGTGCAACAACGAAAGCAGGCAACATCCCGTGCAAAAAAGTGCGCTGACTCATTGTTCGGTTTCCTCGAAAGCAAAAAAAGGGTGACTTCTTTGAGATCGGTCCTGGGATCAGAGAAGTCGACATTCAAAGTTTATCAAGTCGCACACCGTTTCGCAGCCAAATTGAACGTTCTGTTTGCAGAATTTTCGGTCGCCACGATTCGAGGCAGGGCACCAAAACCGCTCCGCGATCAAAGTCGGGACCTGTCGTTTTCTGCCGAGAATCTAACGCGACGGAGCCACAACGAAACTCGAAGCACGAAATCCGAAACAAACTCGAAATCCTAATGTTCAAAATGTCCAACCGACGGTTTCTGTCATTCTGTCATTGGAAATTTGAATTTCGTGCTTCGGATTTCCAACATGCGCGCACGGCGCACAAAATTCACTATTCCCTCGCGGCTGTGGAGGTGGACGTCAACTCTACGGGGAGAAAGTCCTTGATCAACTTACCTGTGGAAACATCGTACAGTCTGACGTGGCCGTCGAAACCGGCCACGGCCACCTGTTTGCCGTCCGGTCGAAACGCCACGGCGAAGACCGGGCTTCTGATATCGCTTAATTCGTGGACGAGCAGATTCTCTTGCGAACGTTTGGCAGTGGCCTCGCGTGACTGATCCAAACTGCCTGCGTTGTTGATCGTCTTCTCGTCGTAGACGCCGGTCTTGTAAATGCGGGCCGCTCCGCCGGTGGCGGTACTGGAGCCGACGACGAACATCTCGCCGTCACCGCTGAACCGCAAATCGAAAATTCGGCCCGGCATTTTCTGGTAGCTGCGGATGTGATTGAAGTTGTCGCCGATGATTCGCTTCCGGGTGCGGAAGACTTTATAGAGGTTCGGCTGGCCGTCTGATCCGCCCGCCAGTACCTGTTCTTTTTTCGGGTGCCGCTCGACCGCCATCAAACCGCCCTTGAGCGCGCCCGGCGTAATGCTGGTAATGTTGTCCACAAACTGGGCGCTTTCGACGATGGAAAGCTTCATCGCCATGTCGCGGCTGACGGTGATCAGATGGTCGTTCTTGAGAGAGAATGTGCTGCCCAGAACCCAGTCGGAATGGGCATCGAACCGCATGATCGGTTCGGCATCTTTGACCCGGATGACCCGGGCGCGATTGTCGGACCCGCCGAAGGCGAATAGGTCGCCCGGCCCGTTGAAGCTCGCCCCAAATAGGGTATCGTACGAAAAGGTGGCGGAATTAATGAGTTTTTTCGACTCGGTGTTCCAGAACTGGACCTCACCGAACAAAGCCGGAGTTCCGCCCACAGCGCCGATCAGTTTCCCGTCCGGGGAAAACCGCAATGATTCGATCCGCTGTCCGCGCCCCACCAACCGTGCGACCAGACCACTTCCATTCGCCTGGTGCAGCAGAATTTCGTGGAATCCGGAGACCGCCAGCAGCTTGCTATCCGGCGAATACGCCAACGCCGTGATGACCGGATGTCTGACATAAGTGGGGGGGTTCGCTTGCGAAATCTTGTCGATCGCGCTCGGGGGGGTGTCATCTTGGGCCCCCTCTTTGATCCAGCGGCCGATGAGCGCCACCTGTTCGGGTTTGAGCGGATCGCCTTTGAGCGGCATTTCTGGCTCATCGCCGCTGATGTAGATGATGACGATGCTCTCTTCCGGATTGCCCACTTCGAAACTTTCTCCGTTTTCACCCCCTATTTTCAGTCCGGCATACGTCGTCAGCAACAACTTGCCCCCGGTCTTGGCCGGTTGATGGCAGCCCGAACAATGCCGCTGCAGAATCGGTCGTACTTGACGGTAAAAACTGACCGGTCCGCTTGGTTTGGGCGTTTCGTCGTCTTGCGCTGATGCAGACCGGCCCGAGAATGAGACGGCCAACAACGCCACACACGCAAACAGCATCCGGCCGATGCACCCGGCCATCTTGACTGTTGACATCACGAAGCTCTCCCCCCCGACCGAGAACGAAGATGTCTGCCGAATTTGGTAACGCCGTCAGCTCTCGACCGTCTGCCCGAATCGGGGCACAAGTAGATCAGCTTCTATCTTACCGGCGACCATCGGCTGCCGTAAAGCGTTATCGCTGTACAGTGCAACCGTGTTCGGCGAACACGGTCGAACGCTTGGTCACGACTCACCACCGCCCCGCAGACTCCAGCCCGGTAATGTGACCGGTGGTGCGTCGGATGCTTCGACCAATTTTCCATAGAGCGCCGGGCACAAATGTAACGACGACCGCTGGAATTCGAGATTTTTTCGGCGGGACACAAGCCGACCATCACGTCGTCGCCCAGCCTGGTGCATTCGGCGATCACTTCGCCGTATGGGTCGAGAATCATGGCGTTGCCGTTGCGGACCTCGCCGTCGTCCATACCGATGGGGTTCGTAAAGATGGCGTAAATGACGTTCTTATAGGTTCGCGAGGGTAGCCACCGCATCAGCCAGCCGCGACCTTTCGGCCCATTGAATTCCCTCTGCAGCGGAACCGGATCGCTCTGCCTGTTTTCCCACAGCTTCGGATCCACCAGGCCACGGCCGTGCATCACCGATGGAAGACAGCCGGTCACGTGCGGCACAAAGATTACATCGGCCCCCATCATCGTGGTGATCCACACGTTTTCGACGAGATTGTTGTCGTAGCAGATCAGAATGCCGCAGCGACAACCGAGCAAGTCGAATACACAAAACCGGCTGCCGGAGGAAACGTGCGGACTGATGAATGCGTGCAGTTTACGGAACTGGGCAACCAGTTCGTCACCGTTCACGCAAAGGTAGGTGTTAAACAGCCGATCGCCGTCGCGCTCGCACAGTCCCGCCAATACCGGGACACCGAACTCGCCGGAGATCTCCATCAACCGCCGAACGCTGGGACCGTCGAAAACCGGTTCGGCCAACGCCAGCAATTGCTCTTTCGAAAACGGCTGGACGAAGGAGTATGCCGAAATCGAGCATTCGTGAAAGCTGACGACACAGGCTCCTTGCCGGACCGCCTCAGCCGTCAACTCGCGGATCCGCGACAGATTGTACGTCTTCTCGCCATTGCGATGCTCGAACTGGGCCGTCGCGATTCGCAGATCATGCATGGAATTGTCAGTTGTTCGTGGTCAGTTGTCTTCGAGAGTTCGTGAGTTGTCCCTGCAAGACACAATGGACAACGGACTACTGACCACGGACGAATCAACCCCAGAACTTTTTGCCATGCCAGTTGAATTTCGGCTGTGTTTCGACCTCAATGTCGCCGTGAACTTGCGTCTGGCACGAGAGCCGCAGGTCCTCTTCGTGGTCGATTCGCGAAAAGAATCCGAAGGGGTTCAGTGCGTTCAACAGATTCAGCTTTTCCCAAAAGCCCTGCTTGCTGATGTTGCCGGTCCCTTTCTTGATGTGCATTCGGCAGGAACAACACATGCCGAGACCGTGACAGTTGAAGATTCTGTGGACGCCGGGATACACCTCGATGCCCGCCTTCCGCGCTTCCTGCCGCAGGTTTGCTCCCTCGGGAACATCGATGGTCCTTTTCTCTTTCACGAACTTGACGCTGGGCATGATGGGTGCTTTCAGGTCTGAAGCCGAATGCGCTGCGAGCAGCTTGCGCGAAAAATCAGAGGTCTACTGAAGAAATCATAATTCGCCGCCGACCGTTTTTCCAGATTCGCAGCATCTCTGACGCGTGGAATTGTGCGCTTTGTTCGATTCTTACGGGGACGAAGCCCCGATGCACTACGAACCCGACTCGGTCCACGTTACAATCGTCCGCGCACTCCTCTTGATCTCTAAACGTTCTTCCGCGAGATCACCAAAGCCGAGCGTGGGCATCTTGCCCGCAGAAAACGGCCGAGGCGGTTGTGCCCCGGGACTCAGATTCGCTTTTGTCACGATCGAAACCAACTGAGGGAGAAAACCGACATGCCGATTGAGATTTCCAACATCCCGTGGAACGAGGTCGAGGCCGATTGGTTAATTGTGGGACTTTCCGAGTCGGGAGAACTTCAGGGATCGCTCGGTGCATTGGACGAAGCTCTTGGCGGGCAACTGACCCGTTTGCGCGAGGCCGGTGATTTGACCGGCAAATCTGCTGAGACGCTGGCGATTCACGACGCCCGGGGTATTCAGACCCAACGGTTGCTCGTGGTTGGTCTGGGCAAACCGGACGAGCTGAACCTGGCCCGGTTCGACACGGCGATCATGACCGCGGTTCGGCAGGTCTCCGACAAAAAGGCAATGAGCATTGCCCTAGCGGTCCCCGAAATCGGCAGCGGTCCGCTCTCCACCGAACGCTCCGCGCAAGCAATCGCCACAGCGGCGACGGTCGGCAGCGTCGGCCAAGATCTGTATCGGGCCAAGCCGGGACACTTTCCGTTCGAGAACGTCGCCATTCTCATCGGTCCCGGCGACGACAAGGCGACCGTGCAACATGCCGTCCAGCGGGGCACAATTCTCGGTGAAGCCATCAACCTGACGCGAGAACTGGTCAATCGGCCGGCTCAGGAAATCTTTCCCGAAAGCTTTGCGGCACGGGCTGAGCAACTCGCCAACGATTACGGTTTGTCGTGCGACATCCTCGACGAGGACCGCCTGACAGACGAAAAAATGGGCTCGCTGTTGGCGGTGGCGGTCGGCAGCGATCGGCCGGCGCGGGTTGTCGTACTGGAGCACCACGGCGGCGACGTCAATGCCGCCACACTAGGACTGATCGGTAAGGGGGTCACCTTCGACAGTGGCGGACTGTCGATCAAACCGTCCGAAGGCATGAAAACCATGAAGAGCGACATGGCCGGCGCGGCAACCGTGCTGGGAGCGATGACCGCCATTGCCCGGCTCAAGTTGCCGGTGAACGTCATCGGTATCATGGGCCTGGTCGAAAATATGCTCAGCGGCTCGTCGTACAAGCTGGGCGACGTGCTGACTGCCTTCAATGGCACGACCATTGAAGTGTTGAACACCGATGCTGAAGGCCGGCTTGTGCTGGCCGATATCCTTAGCTATGCCACCGACAAGCGAGCCGACAAACTCATCGATTTGGCCACGCTAACCGGGGCATGCGTGGTCGCTCTGGGAGAAGAGGTGACCGGCGTCTTCTCCAACGACGAGGACTGGTCGAACGACGTGCTGGCCGCGGCGAAGCGCTGCGGCGAAGACGTCTGGCCGTTGCCTATGTTCGATCACTACGCCGAGCTGATCAAGAGCGACGTCGCCGACTGTAAAAACGTCGGCCCGCGCTGGGGCGGAGCCATCACGGCAGCTAAATTTCTGGAGAAGTTTGTGAGCGAACGGCCCTGGGTGCATCTTGATATTGCCGGTCCGTCGTTCGCTTCCAGCAACAAGCCGCACCGTGAAGGAGGAGCAACCGGCTGCATGCTGCATACGCTGGTCGAGGTCGCAGGCGAGTTCAAATAGGACTTTTTCAACGAAATCTTGCGCGAATTGACCAGAAAATTCTCCACAGACGTCAAAGCTTGTTCGAATCAGAGGGAGAGATAAGGAGAGCGGCTGTGTTCATTTTCAAGTCTTTCGTCACGCGGTTTAGGCGTTCCAGTGGGCGTTTGTTTTGACCATCGTGTTGAGTATGACGAGGAGTTTCCTCATGCAGGCCACGAGGATGACTTTGGGGAGTTTGCCTTGATCTTCCAGTCGGTCGGCAAACGCGCGAATCACGGGGTTGCACCGACGAGCTGCCAGGGCCGCCATGTACAACACGCTTCTGACGGCGCGACGACCACCGAAGATCGTTCGGCGGCCGCGGAACTGTCCGCTATCGCGGTTGAACGGAGCGACGCCAACCAACGCAGAAATCTTCTGCCGGTTGAGCTATCCGAGTTCGG
>CAUZTK010000103.1:0-11600 GCA_963582395.1 Planctomycetota bacterium
GGTTGACGGAACCGTCACTCTCGCCGGTTTCGAGACGACCGTTTTGCTGTATCGCGATTGGCTCGACGGCGCCCTGCTGACCAATTCGGACACTCGAACGACAAGTCAATTACTCGGCAATCCGGCCGTCCGTCAGTTTCTAAGTCTGTCGGAGCGAATCACCCGGAAGGAAGTCGAGGTGCTGCAGAAACTGGACCTGGTTCGGCAAAAATCCCTGTTCGGCGGACCGTACCTGTGGTTCAATTTCATTTCCCGATCCATCGCCCACTCGGTCGCATGTTTGCTGGTCGATTACAACCAGAATACTATTCCGCTGGCCGACCTTCCCCGGCTTCAACCGGGGCCGAGGGAGCGGTACCAGCGCTGGCTGGCAGCCGGCGATTCGACGGCCCAACAGGCGGCCCACGACATCGAGCAATCGGCTGAGCGAAAGTATGTGACCACCGCATTTACGGCGATGCATTTTCTCGATGTCCACCCGCGGCGGGACCAAGACGTCGAAACTCGCTTCGGTCCTGAAGTCCTAAGCAGACTGAAGTCCGACCGCAGCCTGCTGATCCGGCGGATCTTCGGAACCTATCCTATGCACAACCGACCGAAAGAGCAGCGGGTCGTGAACCTCTATTCGTTATACGGTTCCTGGCTAGCCGGCGGACGCGCTTTGTTGTTCCCCCTGCTGTTGTTTCTGGCCGGACTGAAGTACCTGGAAGGCCTCTTGACTTGGATCGCTCGATCGGTTCAGGAAATTCGGCACCCGGAGTTGCGCCGCAGCAGCCGTGATGCAGCCCAAGCGCACTTCTTCACAGCGGTCCGCAAAATCGAGCGCATTCGCGGCCCAGTGGTCGCTGCCAGCCTTCGATTACGCAGTCAAATGGATCCGGAGTTTCTGGGGGTGCTCCTGCCCGGTCGCCCGCAATCAGCCTTGGAAGGTGCCGACATCGATGCTGATCTCGCCTTCCTGAATCTGCAACCGGAATTGGCCGCCGAGATTGGGGAGAATCGTCTTCGTGCCGAGGCCGACATGAAGCGATTAGAGACTCTGATTCAAGACGGATTGCTGCAGCGCGTGGCCGAACAGATGGGGCTGGATGCTGATGCGTTCACGTCGAGGGAACACGTCCGGTCCGCCGCGATCGTCTATCTGGCAGATATTCGAAGCGTCCGCCGATTCCTGTCCGCCCGGCAGATCCTCGACGACGTCTATCGAATGAGCGTGACCCGGCCGCCGACAGTCGCCACAACGCATCGTTGGTTTCGGTTGAGGCGGATGTTCGGCCGTTACTGGAGGCAGCACGGATTCGGCAACGAAAGGACGCGGCACGCTGCCTGGAAAGCGACGCGCTACAATTTCTGGGGAGTGGCCGATGCCCTTCTGATTTGGCACCGCTACGGCGATGACGTCCAGATAAAGGGCGAACAAGTCCTCGGCGAGCTGTTGCTGCATCCCGGCAGAATCACCGAACAATTGATGACAGTGCGAACCATCCAGACGCTGGCCGTGCTGGACGTTTTGCACTACCGCGAACATGTGTATCAATTGGGGCGTTATGCCGACATGGGCGACTCGCCCGGTCACCTACTCCGATGGAATACTGTGCTCTAAGATATACGTGCAACGGTCACGAATTGCGGTTTTTGGGAGGGCGAAGCTCCTGCTGATCCGTGATGATCACCGATCCGGCGACTCGGCAGGAGCCTCGCCCTCCCTCAATCGGTGGCCGTGCCAAGTGTAGGCCTCAACAATGATGACGGCTGGTTGGGCCAGACGATGTTGTCGGGGCCCTCCGCAACCGCCTTTGAGTCTCATGGCATTTTGACCCGGCGGATGATGCTGTATGGATGTTTGGGATTCCCGCTTTCATCGTGCTGGCGATCTTGACGGAGGCTTCCTAATGGATGTTGCGGGAATGTTAAAGCCTGCTGCTGTTTGCCCGGCTGATCGCCGGTCGGAAAGCAATGACGGTCAGATCGTCTGGCTTAGAGGGCTGGCCGCCAGCGGAATGGATCATGCGTTGGAGGGAGTCTTTGACGAGTCGGCCGAGGGCCTGATCCAACGGACCGATGCGGATGCGATCGACGATTTCTTCCAGATGTAAGTTATCGAGCAGTCCATCGCTGGCCAGCAGCAGCGTATCGCGGGGAGCGAGGTTCAGAACCGAGCCGATTTCGATTCGAATTTCCTGAATGCCGACGACGTTCGAGAACAAGTGCCGATCCTGGTGATGCAGAGCGTCGTTTTCGTCGAGCATGCCGGCTTCCACCGCAAAGCCGACCGGAGAATGCGAGACGGTCTGCAGCTTGATTTTGCCGCGCTGACCAACGACCAGAATCATCGAATCGCCGACATGGAATGGCCGGACCGTTCTCCCGTGGACTTCGACGACAGCCAGTATCGTGGCGGCGCCGATTCCCGTCTCGCAGATCAACCGGTTGCCGGTTTCGATGCCATCGAGAATCTCGGTCCGCAGCATGCCGTTATCGCGGGTCGATTGTTCGATTGAGGCTCGCAGTGCCTCGACAACGGTACCGGAAGCCAGCTCCTCGCTTCGGGCCCCGCCCAGACCGTCGGCAACAATGAACACGCCCGAGCGATCGTCGATGGTGATGATGCCCGCCGAGTCTTCGTTGGGTGTCTGCTTGCCGGGGCAGCGGGTGGTAAAGACGGCAACCAGCCCACCGTCGAAGTGATGAAGTTCGACGCCTTCCATGTCTCGGCGACAGTACAGCGTCGCTTCGAGGACCGCAAGTCCGTTCATCGGCCATCTTGTGATGGGTCGGGTTCGAACGAATTTTATAGGTCGCTGCTCCAAAAACACAAGAGGCGTTGGAAAATGGGTGGATCGGGAAAAACAGAAATCGTGATTTGATTTGTTTCGGTGGAAGAATCAACCTCGGCGAGCTCGGCATTTTTTTCGGGTGCTTTTGATGCTGTTACTCCTACTGCGACGGCGTCGGGTTTCGGCGTAGCGGAGTATTTGTTGTTTGATTTTTTCAAACGCCTGCTGCATCACGACGGCATCGCGGAAGCGTTTTCGCGGATTCACGTCGATCGCCTTCCGCAGAAAAGCAATCAATTCGGGGTGAACCTTCCCGCGAAGCCGCTCGTAACCGCAAGCGGGCCAGATGTAAGGCCATTCGGGCAACCGGCCGGTCAACATACGATACAGCACCAGCCCCAGGGAAAAGACGTCGGAGCGGAGCGTCGGTTTACCCATGGCCTGTTCGGGCGCGATGTAACCAATTGTGCCCGAGCCGGAGGCTTTGACCGTCTTGTAGGCGACCTTGGCGATGCCGAAGTCGGTCAGCCGCAAGCGGTTGTCCGAAAACAGAATGAAGTTTTCCGGCTTGATGTCGCAATGGATGATCCGTTGGCGGTGTGCATAGGCGACCGCGTCAAGCATCTGCTCAGTCAAATGGACCTTCATCACGAAGGACATGCGGTTGCGGAGCCGTTCGTCGAGCGTTTTCTCGCCCAGCGGAAAAACGATGACAAACCGTTCGTCGATGAAGCTGGCATTCTTCAGCGGAAGAATGTTGGGGTGATCCATGCCCGCCGTCAAGCGCACTTCACGCCGGAACTCCCGCAGCACGTCGGTATCGATGATGGATGCGTGCGGGATCTTCAGGGCGACACGGATGCCTTCGATGGTGTCCATCGCCCGGTAAACGATGGCAAACCCGCCGGCAGCCAATTTTCGTTCGATCCGGTATTTCCCCAGCTTCTGACGCGCCCGCAAGATGTTCGATTTATTCGGTTGGGGGGGCATGAATTCGTTCGCGCTGTTGAACCCATCGACGAAAATCGCCAGCAAATTTTGTCAATTTCGATGTGGAGTCAGCCTTCCATTGACCAGTCAAACGTCACAGACTTAGATTGCAAGGGAAAAAGACGTATGAAAACAGACTTCCCGGAAAAATGAACTTATGTTTATATCCAGGGGTTCTCTGCAGAGAACCTCGGACGACGAACTGTCAGTCGTGATCCAGCAGCCGTCCCGCTTCTTCGAGCCGTTGCCGTGCCTGTTCAGCCCAAGGACCGCGGCTGTCGAACTCGAGATACTGTTGCCAATGGGGGACGGCCCGTTCGATTTGGCCCAGTTGGTGCAGGACTTCGGCTTTGTGCAGGTGCGCATCGGGGTAATCATGATGGGTGCTCAGCGCAAGATCAAACGCCTGCAGCGCCGATTCCGGCTTGCCCCGTTCAGCCAGCAGGCAACCGAGCTGGCTCCAGGCTTCGATGTAATCATGATCCGCTTCGACGACGGCGAAATACCGTTCCAGCGCGCCGGCAGAGTTTCCGAGCCGGTAGAGTGTCTCGGCAAGGTGAAAATTCGTCTCCGCATCGCCGGGCTTGTCCATCAGCGACAATCGAAACGCTTCGACGGCATCCTCGGGGTTGCCGTCGTCGAGGAACCGGCAGCCTTCGACAAACCAGTCGACCTGCCGTGACGATTGCTCACGGATGCCGACGTCGTCCTGGCCGGTGTCTGCGAGTGAAACACTGACGAACCTCTCCTCGGCGGGTCTCGCCGGCAGCGGGTCGAAATCGAAACAGCGCTGACCTCTTGTCGGGTCGACCAGACCGAAGTGGTCGCGATACAACAACTGCCGGCCGCGTGCCAGCACGTCAAGCTGAGTCAAAGGGCACTCGACTCCCGGCACGGATGCCTTCAGATTGGCGATACCCGTTTTGACTGTTCTGCATGAGACGCCGGCATCGAGCAACTGGGTGATGCGGCGGGCGCAGGTCACTTCCTGGAAATCGAAGTAAGGCAGCCGGTAGACCTTTCGAACCGCTTTGATCAGCCCGGCGCGTTCCCAGCTTCGGATGACGCCCACCGGCACGTCGAGCAACTGGCTGAGCATGGCCGGTGTGTAGAGCCGATGCACCTCTCGACGGCGGTCGTCGAGTCCCAACAGATGCAGCCATTCCGACTCGTTGACGAATCTGACATCGCTTCCCTGCTGCCATAACTGGTCGGCATATTGAAGTTTCTGTGACGGCTGACCGTCGGATTCCAGCGGCCAGCCCTCTTCACCGATCACGAGCATCGTTGTCTGGCGACTAATGTGTCTGCTGGCCACGCCCCCGTGCTGTTCGACCAGTTGATACGCCAGCCGGTGAGGCATCGACGCCAATGTCCCGGTGAACGTTACCCGTTCACCCTTTAGACAGGGAGAACCCTCCGTGGGATCCACAGAACATTGCTCGTGGCGACCCTGCGACATGAGAGCGAACGTCTCCTGGGTGCCTGATGGAAAATCGAATCCGCAGTTTTCGCGAAAACCGGCTGCCGCCGCGCACCGAGAACATTCACCACCGGCGACCCTCTGCAAAGCATACTCGCCGGCTTGATGAATGGGTAGCTCTCGAGCGGCGGATGTTTGGGATGCCGGTCGCGGGCGTCAGTACTCCCGCCGTTCGCGAGATGAGGGGATCACCATCGCCTTGCGGTACTTGGTGACCGTGCGACGGGCGAGGGTGTAGCCGGTTCCGGCCAATTTTTTGACCAGTGCATCGTCGCTCAAGGGATGGGACTTATCTTCCGCGTCGATGATCTCTTTGAGCTTCAAACGGATGATGTCCCAAGCGACCTCGTCACCGCCGGCAGTCGTCGTGCCCCCTCCGAAGAAACGTTTCAGCGGGAACAGGCCGCGCGGTGTCTGAATCCATTTGTCGTCCACCGCCCGCGAGACGGTGGTCACGTGAATGCCCACCACGTCGGCAATCTGCTGCATCTTGAGCGGTGCAATCTGTTCCGGTCCATGATCCAAAAAATCGGTCTGATAGTCTACGATGGCCTGACCGACACGTCTCAGCGTACCGTAGCGCTGTTCAATCGAGTCGATCAGCCATTTGGCTGACTCGATTTTTTTCTTGATGTACACTTTCGTCTGCGGATCGGGATTGCTGCGCATCAGTTCTATGTAACGGCGACTGATCCGCAGTTGAGGAACGTATTCGTCTTCCAGCTTAACGATGTATCGGCCGGCGTCGTCCTGTTCGATGGAGAGGTCTGGGGTCACCTTTTGCACGGGCCTTTGCTCGAAACCACGGCCGGGCAGCGGCTCGAACTTTTTAAGCTCCTCTTCGACCGCCTTGATCGTCTCGATCGAATAGCCGGTCTTGCGATGAATGACCGGCAGACGGTTTTTTGCGAGGTCTTCCAGATGCGACGAAATCAGCACGGCCAGCACGTCGCGGTAGGGAGTATCGGGTTGAAGTTGCAGCAGCAGACACTCCTTCATGTCCCGCGCGCCGACACCCGGGGGATCACACATTTGAATGTACGAAAGCGCTTGCCGGGCTGTTTCCAAATCGATTCGCTGGTCGTAAACCTGAACGATTTCCGGCAACGTACTCTGCAGTCGGCCGTTGTGGTCGAGGTTTTGAATCAGATATTCCCCGAACTCACGGACTTCGGGCCGGCAGTTGAAAAAGGCGAACTGCTCCAGCAGATACTCGTGCAGCGACTGTGGCCGCGCTGGCGAATTGGCCAGCGCATCGTGCCGGAGGTCGCTATCTTCGCTCACTCGGTTCGAGGATATTCGTGAGCCGGCCGAGAGGTTGTCTTCGGGCCAGTCGGCGGAAATATCCAGCAGTCGTTCGAAATCTGCCTCGTTATTGTGGTCGGTATCGACGACAAGTTCTTTGTCTTCGACGGCTGTCGTGCTGGCTTCTTCGCGGGCCCGTTCCAATTCGAGCTCCGCCTCGGTGTCGGGCGTGTCCGTTTCGGCCGAGCCGTCCTCCAAAGTGACGTTCTCGGAAAGCTCCTGTTCGATTCGCTCTTGCAGCGCCATGATGGGGAGCTGCAGGATCTCCATCGACTGAATCATCCGCGGAGACAGCCGCATTTGCAGGCTTAGCGTCTGCTGCATTCCGAGGCTTAGCTGCATGGTTTCGTCGTTTCAAGTTTCAGGGTCGTCCCGGTTCCTGCGGCAGCTTTACGTTCGCGGCGGTTCAGAATTTCTGTCGCCCTCGCAGAGCGTCGGCCAACATCTCTCGGTTAGCAAACTCTAGCACACTCCCGGAGGCAATCCCCCGCGCCAGCCGGGTAATTCTTACGTTTTGGTTTTCCAGCAAATTGGAAATGTACAAAGCCGTTCCGTCCCCTTCGAGAGTGGGGTTGGTAGCCATCACGATCTCTTCGACCCCCTGCTCACGAACTCGCTGCAGCAGTGCGCCGATTGTCAGGTCCTCAGGACCGATTCCATCCAGCGGCGCAATCCGTCCCTGCAACACGTGATAGAGACCTCTGTAGACGCCGGCCGACTCCAACGAAACCACGTCGCGCGGCTGTTCGACAACGCAGACGACGTGCCGATCGCGGCGGGGGTCGGCACAAATATTGCAGACTCCACCTTCGGTCAAATTGAAGCAGACCGAACAGGGACGAACCGTCGATTTGACCTCGCGGATGGCATCGGCCAGCTCCAGCGCTTCGATGTTGCTGCACCCCAGAATGTAATGGGCCAGACGCTCGGCCGATTTGCGGCCGATTCCCGGCAGACGTGCGAATTGGTCAATCAGATTTCCGACGATTGAGCCGTAAGGATGCTGTGCCTGCTCTGCCTGTCTGGGTGACATTCGTTTTCACACGACCTTTGAAATCATCACGAGACCCCGTCTCATAGGACGCAGACATGAGCTAGGAGGGAAGAATGTGCAGTTTTCTCTTTTTCTCCCTCACATCCCCTCTCCAATTCCACCAAGACCGAGTTTCGTCATGGCGTCGTCCAAACCGGGGACGTTCAAACCACCGGTGATTTTTCCAAATTCGGCGGATGCCGCTTCTTTTGCTTTCTCCAGCGCCTGATTGGTTGCTGCAACCAACAGGTCTTCCAATAATTCCTGGTCGTCCGATTCGATCAGCGATTTTTCGACATGCACTGCGAGAATTCGCTGCTGACCGCTCGCTTCGACTTTCACCATTCCCCCGCCCGCCGATCCTTCGACGCGAAGCTTGTCGAGATTGGCCCGCATTTGGCCCATCTGCTCTTGCATCTGCTGTGCCTGCTTGAGCATTTCGGGTGCCTGCTTGAGCACCGAAGCGAGATTTCCAAGGTTACCGAACATTGACATTCATTCCTTTTTCGGCGAAGCGGTCGAAGCCCCTTCGACTCGGATGACTTTTGCCTGAAAAACGGAGACGACTTGTTGAACAAACGGGTCATCCGCCGATTCGACCAGCGGGCCGCCGTTTGTCCCGGATGAAGCAACCGGCGGCATCTGATCTTCCGATACCTGTTCCGCTAGCCGGCAGATAACACGAATCGATTGACCGGTTAGTTGGGAGACCAGTTGGTTGAGCCGCCCAGCCGTTTCCGGCTGTTCGCAGTACTGTTTGCTGAAACTATAGCTTTTAGGAAAGGTTAAATCCAGAAGATTTGGACCGGAAATTGCTAGGCCACTAACAACCCGCAAGTGGGGTTTCAACGTATCATCTACGGTTTCAAGGAGTTCTGACAACAAGCTTTCCTCAAATCCTTGTCGGAATACGAGTGGAGCAGCAGCAGCGGAGTTTTGATCTGGCTCGGGGTCAACGTGTCTGTCGTGATTTTCAGTTTTTTTTTCAGTTGAGGAGACAGATTGGGACGGGGGCAGATTGGACGTGGAACTCTCGTCTCGAGCTGGCTGCCGGCTCTGTGCGGGCAACTTCGACGGCGGCGGTTGAATCGAACCACCACCGTCCTTGAGCTGCTGAATGATCCGTCCCAGGTCCTCAAGATCATCCAGCAGCGCAATGCGGATCAATCCCATCTCTGCTAAGGCACGATCGAATGTGACTCGGAACATCCGATTTTTTGTTTCGGCCAGAATCTGCAGTGCGGCGAGAGTCGTCTCCAGCCCCCATTTTGTGGCTTGACGGGCTAGTTCCGGGCGGTTTTCCTGCGACACACTGAGCAGGGAAACACCCTCGGCGCCTGCGGCAAGAACCATTAAGTCCCGAAGGTAGTTCAGCAGTTGTTCGATCAGCTCGCTGAGCTGCACCCCTTCGGACAAGGCGCGGTCGAATTGCATCAACAGTGCATCGCGGCGACGTTCGATGAGCGAATCGACCAGCTCAATGAGCCGTTCGTCGCTGGCGGTTCCGAACAATCGATGCACCTCGTCCGGCGTGATTCGCTCTCCGCCGAACGCCAGCAGTTGGTCGAACAACGATTGGCTGTCTCGCATCGAGCCGGCGCCACGGCGGGCGACCAGCTCCAACACCGCCGGCTGCACGCCGATGCCTTCGGCTTCGGCAATCTGCTGCAAACGGCCGACAATGCTGGACGTCTCGATGGTTGAAAAATCGAACCGCTGGCAACGGGAAAGAATCGTGTCGGGGACCTTGTTCGGCTCGGTGGTGCAGAAAATAAACTTCACTTTCGGAGGAGGCTCTTCCAGCGTCTTGAGCAGCGCATTGAACGCATCCTTGGTGAGCATATGTATTTCGTCGATGATGTAAATCTTATAGCGCGTGCGCATCGGCTTGACGTTGACGTTCGACCGCAACAAGCGGATATCCTCGATTCCGCGATTCGAGGCACCGTCGATTTCCAGAACGTCAAAGTCAGATCCGGACGAGATACTCTGACAGATTTCACATTGGTTGCAGGGGTTGCCCTGTTCGGCCCGAGGGCAGTTGAGCGACTTCGCCAAGATGCGGGCCATCGACGTTTTGCCGACACCTCGGGTGCCCGTAAACAGATAGGCGTGCGCCACTCGATGGGACTGAATCGCATTCCGCAGCGCTTGCGAGACATGCTGCTGGCCGACGACGTCGCCGAATGTTTGCGGCCGGAAGCGTCGGGCCAGCACGGTGTAGTGAGAGGACTTGGCTTCCATGGTTCTCGTTCTACCGCCAAAGCGGGGACCGAGACGCTATCTCCGCATACACCTGAAGGTTAGCGCTTAGGGCTGCTTCGGTTAGGATCTGACCCGGTTCACACGCCCCCACCGCATTTGGAGATAGCGTCCCACTCCCCGAACGACCATCGTGTATTATCGGGACCGGCCCGTTTAGGTCAAGCCACTGCGCCGCAGGGTGGCTCATTGGTTCTGTGTACTGAACATGGCGAAGAGTGGTTGGGGATTCCAGCCGTTTTCGCGTCAAGCTGCGGTGAGATTGTCGATCTTGTGGGCGCGAAGCCAGTTGCACGTCGCGCCTTAACGTCGGCTGGTTCTCTTTGACGACAACGAAGTAGTCGCTGCCGGAGTCCAAGATACGTTCGCAGACTTCTCGCGCTGGCAGAACGGAGCATCGCCGACAACGACTTTGCCCTTTAAAACAAGGTTCTTCGGCATAATTTATTGTTAGAAAGTCGCTCGAAGGGTGTGCATTCTGAGGCATTGTCGAGAAAAAATGGTTGGGGTTTTGCAGGGATGTGTGCGGCACCCCAGAGGCCATTTTCGGCCGAACCAGGATTCGAGGAGCAGGTCACCATTTGCTACGCCGTGCGCTGTTGACGGTAGATCTCCGCCAGCAACTCTTCGACGGACTTGAATTTATTTCCGTCTTGAGTGACCGTTTCAATTTTCTGTCGGGCATCGCTCGCCGTGTGTCCCAGGCTCAGCAGTGCTTCGAGGGTTTCGTTGAGCAGATCGTGATCGGTAGCCCGGTTGTGGGGCAGCTCTTTGGACACCATCAACGCGAATTTCGGCATCTTGCGGCGCAGCTTGGCGACGATCCGTTCCGCCACCGCCGGGCCAATGCCCGGCAGCGTGGTGAGCTGTTTGACGTCTTGCTCTTCAATCGAGGCAGCGACCTCGCGCACCGGCCGAACCATGGCCCGCAGCGCCTTCTTGACACCGACACCGTCGACCGAACAAATCAGATCAAAGAATTCGCGCTCGGCCTCGTTCATGAAACCGATCATCCGCGGCGTCAACCGTCCCTGCTGCGGGTTGCCCTCGAAATACTCAATCGTCCGCAGAGTGACCTGGTGGCCGATGCTCTCCTGTAACTGCCGCCGTACAAATTCGGGAATGTAAACCTCGTAATCAAAGGCTCCGATTTCGAGCGTGGCCGCCGTCTCGCTTAGGTGAACCAACTTGCCGGTGATTTTGGTGATCACGTCTTACGTCCAACCGAAACCGTGAAACCCGGCATGGTCGGTTTGTCGGCCACAGCCAAACCGGCTTGATAGATTGGGGCTAAAATTTGTGCTCGACTCAAATCTTGATCGTTTGTAGTCCAGCGTGCAAACGAGAACGGCGCGACCACCGCTTTCCGACGAACGCAGATCATAGTAAATCGCGCAGACGACCACCAGAGCCCGCCAGTGGATGGCTGCAACGGGTGCCCTCAGGGATTTCGGTATTCAGGTTGCGAGGTTGTCCCAGTAATGATTCCAGTTGTCGTTGTACATCAGGAAGCACAGGCCAGCCATGCGGTTGACTCGTCAGACCTTCCAACGGGCTCCGGTTTGTTTCAGGCGACGGCCAATCAGGTTCTTGCAGGCGCCTTCTACCTGGCCGCTCCCGATCGATCGGCCTAGCGACAGACGTTCGGCGTAGCCAACGTGGTCCGCGTGCGGGCTCAGATAGGTCAGCAGTTCGTCGAGTGGCTGCTACTTTTCCGGCCGACCGATCGACGCGCCGGTCGTCGTGATGT
>CAUZTK010000104.1:0-11597 GCA_963582395.1 Planctomycetota bacterium
CCTGCAATGCAAAAACAATCTCAAGCAAATTGGGCTGGCCCTGCATAATTACGAAACGTCCTATTTGGTGTTCCCGCCGAGTTTCTGTTTGCAGAAAGGGACGACGCTCAGCACCAATAACGGTTCCTGGTCGATACACGGCCGGTTGCTCCCCTATTTGGATCAAGAAAACGCGTATGACAGAGTTTCGCCGGACGTTGCCTGGGATGTGCAACGCGACACAGGCGTTCCAACGCTACGGATTCCGACGTATCTCTGCCCCGACGAACTCAACGACCATGTGCGCGTCGATTCCAGCGGAAACCCGAAAGTCTATCCGCAGAATTACGGCTTCAATTTTGGAACCTGGCTGGTCTACGATCCCGTGACTGAAAATGTCGGAGATGGTGCGTTCTTCGTCAACAGCAGTACCAGACCGGCAAGCTTCACCGACGGCATGAGCAACACGCTCTGTGCCGCCGAAGTCAAAGCATTCACCTCGTACTTCCGAAATACGAACGACCCCGGTCTGGAGATTCCGTCCTCGGCGGCTGTTCTGGCTGGGTTTTCAAGTGGCGCACAGTTCAAGCTTGGCCCCAATCTCAACGACAACACCGGTCATACGGAATGGTCCGACGGTCGTGTGCACCACAGCGGCTTCACTACGGTCTTTGCGCCGAACACCGCCGTTGAATACGTCCACAGCGATGGTCACACCTACGACATCGACTACAACTCTCAGCAGGAAGGCCGCAGCGCCACGCAACGCACATACGCCGCCGTCACAGCCCGCAGTTATCACGTGGGAATCGTTCATATCTTGCTGATGGACGGTTCCGCACGGTCGATCAACGACAGCGTCAATCTCCAAATCTGGAGAGCATTGGGGACCCGCCGTGGACACGAACCGGTCGGCGTTGGTGACTTTTGACAACGTGTCCGCGCTCGGACTTTCGGCAGGCGGCCGAGCAGCACCCGCAGGGTGGTCGTCGCCGATTCGGCGAGCGCCTTGAGGCCCAAGGCAAATGCTTCAAAATTGTGATCACCGCCTGCATGCGCAAGCTGCTGGTGATCCTCAACGCAATGATCAAAATCAATTCTCATTGGAGCCCAAATATTGCCCAGTCATCACTAGACAAAAAACACAGCCGCTTCGTGGTTGGCAAAAAACGCCGGTCAATTCCCCGTGCCACCAACATTTCCAGCGGCGGTTGTTCCCCCCACTCCGGGATTCCTCGTGGGGTTGCCGCTGTTAATGAAGCTGAAGGTGAAGACGTCGGTGAGCGATCTGAAGACCGGAGTGGTGGAAATCCGCACGTAACGGCGATCGCCGGAAATGACGGCCAGTGCGTTCAGGGTGACGCCTTCAGAGATCACGCTGGTCACAGGCTGGTAGCCGATACCCGTCGAACTGAGACCGAGCGCCTGCTGACGCGACTGGTTGAACTGCTGGCCGATCTGGCGCAACTCGGTGCTCGAGGGACTGATCAATTGAGACAGGCTTTTACGACTTGGGCGTCGCGGTGAGATGTGGCTCAGCGTTCGCCTTCGGGCCGGCGACAGCCCCGTCCGGCGACCGCGATTGAGCGCCAACCGGACAACCGTGTCGCGTCTGCCCAACAGGACCGGATACCTGCGAACCGACTCGTGTGGAGTTCCCAAGTAGCGAGTCACTTCCAGTTGCGCCCGCTTGCCGACAATGTTCCCCCAAAGATGTTTGACGCGGAGCCGATAATTGCCCGGCGCGCCGAATGCGCAGACGTACTCTTCGTAACAGTTTTGTTGGTTCGGGCCGTATCCGTCGTGCAGCAGCACGCCTCCGCCGCGCGACTGGGGATTCTGCAGCGAACAAACAGTTCCGGGCGGCTCTTCGACGATGAGGTCGAGGTCCCCTTCGCCGGCCCAGACCAGCCGCACCACGAGGTCCCGCCTGCGGGCTTGGACCATCGCGGTTTTAAGCGCGTCAGCCTCATCGTTTCGGCCCGCTTTACGCAGCAGCAACTCAGCTTCGGCTGCGGCATCTTCCGCCTGCTCGTGCAACTGCTGGCGGTCTTTCGTCCAGACGGTGATCAGGATGCCGGTAGCCGCCCAACGCAGGGCGTCGTAATCTTTCTGCCGGCGCGCCAGTTTCAGGCCGAGCACATACGGTTCCGGACGTGTCGGTTCCAGCCGAGATGCCTGCCGATAAAGCCTCAGCGCCAGCCGGTCGCCGCCGAACCGTGTCAGGTAGGCCGCCGAATACATCATGCTGTAGACGTCGGTCGCCGTCAAATCGACGCGCGACAGCAAAACCCGCTCGATTTGCTCCTTCGGCCGGCCGGTGATTTCCATCGAGAGCGCCAGCACTTCGTACATCCACGGCTGAGCTTGTCCGTAGATCAATGCCGCCTGGACCGCGGCAATCACATGTTCATGGCGGCCATTCAAATGCAGTTGCAGCACCGTTTTGGCGACGTCAGACGGGCTTGGCGTTCGCTTTTTGAAGTAATCGTTCCAGAGCCGACGCGGTGTGTCGGCGCTGGAATCGAGTGGTAAATTCGTCTGAGAAGGCAAAGGGTGCAAAGAAGAAGCGGCTTCCCTCTTTTGAGAGGGACCCCGCTTAGTTCGTTTTTGGGTTGCCGATCTGCCGACTGAATCCGGGCGATCAGTTACCGAACTGGTTTCCCTTTTTTTTTAATCGATTCGATTGTCTCGTTATTGAAGCGAACCGGCCAATTGGGCAGGTGATCTTGAACCTGCGCAAAAGCTTGACCTGCAGGCCTGTCGATGCGGCTTGTCTTGTCTCCCAGAATGTCATTCAGGATCCCCTGAATCTCCTGATCGTCGAGAGGCTTAGTCTTGAAAGACGGCTGCTTCTTGGTAGCAGGCAGTTTGGCCGATGGGATCGTGAACTGTCCGCCGCCACCTCCACCGCCAAAACCTCCGCCGCCACCTCCTCCAATACCTCCGCCTCCTCCTGCGCCTCCACCACCACCTAAGCCTCCACCACCACCTAAGCCTCCTCCCAGTTGCCGAATCGGGATGACCAAATCACCGACCGGATAGACGCGTGTCGTCAATTTTTCCTCGGCGGCGAGTTCGGTGGAGATCTTCATCACCTCGTCTTCGATGAAGTAGGTCAGAGGGGTGGTAAGCCTTTCGAGCATGATCTTTAGCGCGCTACGCAGAGTAATACCCGAGAGTGTGAGAGTGACAGGCTCATCGGTGCTCACGCCTTCATCCTCCAACGACGTTTCGTCCAGAATAATGGTGATTTGGTGAAGATCCGCCAGGAAGTCGATCGCATCCGAGAAGGGGGTATCGGTGAATTCGAACTCGGTCTGCTTCGATAACTCCTCCTCAATTCGCTGCTCGGATGGACTGGACCGTCTCAAATCTACGGATGTCCATTTCTTACGATTTTCAGTCAGGAATCGCCAAACTTCCGCCGCCGGCCAACGAATAGGCGGCTCATCGGGAAACGGCACGTGCGACAGCTCGACCTGGTGCAGGGCTTCGAGCCAACGATCTGCCCGCAGCGCCCGCAGACGAAACGACTTGTTCAACTGGCCGGCTGCCTCGGAGGTAATCAGGGCCGCCGCAGCCGGTCCGTTGCCCGGCCGCTTGTCTACGGCGGTTCTGGCCACCGCTTCGGCTTCTTCGTAGGCCTCGTCGTTGCCGTGAACTCCTTCTTCGATGAGGGCACGAACTTGATCGATGAGCTGCTGTAGCGTTTCGTCACCCCGCCGCAGCTCGTCGATGAGCTTTTTCTGAGCCTCGCGCTGAGCCCGGTGTTTCTGCGACTCGATGAGGTCGCTTTCGGCTTTCTCTTGCCGATTGGAAATGTCCTGAGTTACGTTTTGCAGGCGTCTGATCAGTTGTCGGCGAACGTCGGCGTCGATGTCGGTCGCGATGTTGACCGCCTCCAAGACCCGTTTGAGGTCTGTAATGGCCGCGTCCGGGTCGCTGCCGGCCATCTGGAGGGTAAGCTCGATGGTGTTACTGACCCGCAACTGCATCTCCTGCGTTCTGACGCGTCTGGCTGTGATTTCTGCACCAAGTGCGTCCTGCTGAGCCGATTCAGGGGCCTGTTTCCGTTTCTGAAGCGTCGGTTCTTTGGTCCCGTCCGCCGGCTGCTGAGCGTTGACCAGCGCGACGGTGCGGACCTTCAGCTTGTTGGCTGCACGAAGCAACGTCGAAGCCCGGACGTTTTGCGGATCGACTGCCTTGATCGCCAGCGCAATCTCTTCCGCCTGCGCGAGATTGCGGGTGGCAACAGCTCGTTCTCCCAGCTCGGTCAGTCGTGCGACTTGGGTCTCAAAATCGTTTCGTGCGGCCTTCAGCAACGGCATCCCCGCCAGTGAAACGCTCAAGCCGTCGTCCTGCTCGGCCTGTTTCCACAAGGCACCGAGGAAGGTGTTGCAGAGCTGCGGTTTGGTTGTCGCAACTTTCCAGGACAGTGACTTCGTGCTGCCGGAAAACGTTCCGGTCGCCCAGACCTGTAGTTCAGCGGCAAGCTGACCTTTACCGACGAAAATCGTCTCGCGATCAGCCCGTATTGGCAGGGCCGTCTTCGGCAGCAGTGAAATTTCCTCGGACTGAATCCGCAGTTCATCTGGGTAGAAAACGGGAGCATCGACGGCGACGGCGAGTTGACGGCCTATTTGAGCCGGGCCGTCTGCTTCGGCGTCCTTCGAGTGAATCAACACAACGCCACCTGTCTGTTGGGCGAAAATTCCCAGCAGCCGCAGGTCGGTTTGCGGGCCAATGGCGTAACTGTGGAAAGGGGTTTTCCGGCTGCGGAGCTTCTCCACCGCGTTTTGTAAATCTCCCCGCTGAAAAAGATTGGCCATGCTCATCCCGTCGCCAAGATAAAGCAGCGACGCCGGTCGCCGGCCATCCAGTTCCGCCAGCCCCGCTTCGACCGCAGCCGGCAGATTTGTCGCGCCGGCCGGAAACCGCTCGCTCAATTGCGTTAGGGCTGACTTAATGGGCATGCCGCTCGGAGCAACCAAACCGTCGGTCATTCGCTTCGCTTGGACATCGATGGCAAACAGGCAGACACGGTCGCGAGCCGGCAGCGATTTCAGAAAACTCTTCAGAACCGCAAACGCATTCACGCGGTAACCGGAAAATTGACTGGCGGACGTATCGAAGAAAACCACATGGTCGTGGCCGACTGGAGCCGTCTCTTCGAGTTTCTCGGCCCGCAAAGCCAGAGCAAAATGCGTTTCACCGCCAGACGCGTCACTGAGAATGCTCGCTGAGCCTTCCGCTTGACGGTCGGACTTCGGCACGGACGGCTCGGCTCCGATTGTGGCACTGAAAACACCGGCAACCAGCAATCCACTCAACAAATAGGACGACTTGCAAGCCATCTGACGACTCCGGGATACATTGGGACCAAGAGATGTAACGCAACCGCAATTTGTAAGGTCCGACTTAGAGACTGCCTGTGCGGTGCGGCAGCGTTTCCATTCATTCTATTCCATTCATTCTATAGTGTGTCTTAGGTGCCTTAGAAGCATATTTCCTCAAAATACCCCGAATTCTTCAAATTCCCAGAAATTCGCTACCACCCACCGGTGCTACCCAAACTTCCAGTTAATTCCTGACAATCTGCCGAGGAAACGAAAACGAAAACAGCCGAGGCGGTCTGATTCTTGACGATCTCTGCTCAATCTGCCGGTGACTGACGGCCGATGAATGAAACGTCCTTCTCCGTCAATTCATCTCTGGCATAACCGGGCAAGCGGCTTTTCTGTCGATGTCTGCCCGTGTATTCCCGGGCGACCCGACAAAACCGATGGTTTCACGCCGGCTGATTCTCTGGGGCTCGAGCGTCGTTTCGATCACAGCCGTACTGGGCTGGTTGGTCGGTGGAGGCGTGTCGACGTTGCCGCAACTCGAAGAACCGGTCCCGGAAAATGTTTATGCCCTGCAGGTCGTTTTCGAGCGCTCGCAGTTTGACCTGAAATTCAGCGACGGTAACCGGTATGTCTTGATCATCGGCAGCCTTGGGGACGGTTCAAGCGAGTATGGTGTTTCACTGACTGCCGAAGCAGTAGACAAGACGGCATGGCTGCCGGCTCGGCGACTCGTCTCGTTGCGGCGACCCGGTCATTCTGTTCCGACTGCGCCGCGACAGGTCGGCACTTATCCAGCATCGGTAGAAGCGAACAGCAGCCGGGAACGACCGCGTGGGAGCTCGTCCAAAACCGGTCATCAGTTATCCGTCACATCCGCGAAGGCTCGCGATTTCTATATTCACGTCACCGACGGAGCACTCGAGGAACGCCGAAACTACGCGCGGGTGAACGGCCGGGTTGTGGGCGACGGCCGGGAAGTCCGCGTCTATCTCGATCGTCGGCAGAAACCGCACGAACTCGCGCCCGGACTGGTTCAGGAACTGGTGGACCGCTTCGACGACGAATTGATTCCGGCGCTGCGTCGCCGTCTCGGCAGTTTCCGAGACGTTGACGGGGACGGAAAGTTCACCGTCTTGCTAACCCCGTGGCTGAGCAGGCTGCAAGGGGGAAAGACGTCGTTGGGCGGATTCGTTCGCGGCAGCGACTTTCGCAACGACCTGGCGCCGCCGTTCAGCAATCGCTGCGACATGTTGTTTCTTAACTCAAATCTTGTTCCGGGTCCGCATCTCAAATCCCTGCTGGCCCACGAATATACACACGCGGTTTGCTTCAGCCAGCGTTTGCCGTCCGGCGAGAATCGCCGCGGGCTGCCCGAAGAAGAGGATTGGCTGAATGAAGCTATCGCCCATCTGTCCGAAAACCAGCAGGGCGGAGGTTGGAGCAACCTCGATTACCGAATCAGCCGTTTTCTGAGTGAGCCGAGCCGATATCCGCTCGTCATCGGAGACTATTACAGTTCCGGTCTGTGGCGGAACCACGGTTGCCGTGGGGCCACGTATCTGTTCCTGCGATGGTGTGTCGATCAGTTTGGCGATGACCTGCTGCGGAAACTGGTGCAGAGTCCCTTTCGCGGTACGTCGAGTCTGAAATGGGCGACAGGCATAGAATTCGAGGAACTGTTCCGCGGTTGGGCGATCGCGATGCTGCAGTCTGGACTGAGAAAAGAACCGCCACAAGAGCACGCCGAAGGTACAGCCGGCAGCGACATTGTGCTGACATCAGCGCTGCGGTTACGGGAAGCCGACCGCTCTGCGAGCCGCATGATTGCCGAGACGGGCGGTTACCGCTCGCTGAAACTGCGGGGCCAGCTTTCGAATTGGGGACTGGCCGGACCATACATCACTGGTTGGGACGTCGACACCGGTCCGCTGCAGATGCAGATCAAAGGCACAGCCTTGGCGTTTGTGGAACTCACCGCAAGCCGAGGCGGGTCCCGCCGGATTCATGTGAAGACCGACTTTGGAACCGGCCTGCAACTCTCGCTGATGCCGCTCCTGCTGGACTGGCCTGAGGTTTCGGTCGCAGCCGTTTGGGCTTCGTCGGTCTCGGGCGGCAATGTTCAAGTCGGGACAGCCGAGAGAACATCCGATTGTGAAGACGGATCCCGTTTGTTGCAGATCGACGTTGCCGCGGACACGGCAACCGGGCTGCACGTCGAAATGATCGCCTGCGAGTGCAACCAGGGAAATGTGAAGCAAACGGTCAGCATCGCAGGAGAAGAGCTGCAGAATCGTCGGCAGCCGAGGAAACTAAACGACCGCGTCACGGGTGGCGCCAGATATCAACTGCCGATCCCTGCCGCGGGTCTGACCGGCGGCGAGTGGATCGTCAAGGTCGTGGCCCGCGATGCTCAGGGACGTTGTGCCGTCGGCTGGTCGAAGATCAAAGGCCGCGCACAGCCTTCGCAGCGGCTGCGGATTGCCCGGCTGAGCGGCGCTGCCGAGTGAGGCAGAGGCGCCCCGTGTCATTAACCGCCGTAGCACACCTCGCTTGTGAGGCCCGTCCTCTGGCTGACCGTGGCAGCGATTCGGTTCACCTCGTCGTCCGGCAGCGGTTCGACGAAACTCTCCGCCGGTGTTCGGGACACCGTGTAGACCTGAACCAGCTTTAGTTTTCCGCCGGCGAAGATGATCTCGTTCAACCGGTCGCAGAAGGCGGCGATTTCCGTCTCCGGCGGCGACTGGCCGTCGATCCGCATGAACAGGCTTTGAATGACCAGCGGCCGTAACATCGCGGCGGCGGTGATGTTCTCCAAAATCCGCCGGAACGGAATTTTCGTTCGCTCGACTAGCCGGTAATACTCTTCGGTCCCCGTTTCGAGCTTGGCCCAGATTTCGCCGTTGTGGGCATCGAGGATTTCGAGACCGCGCTGTACGGCCGGCCGGTGAAACATGCTGGCATTGCTGATCAACACCATTTTGACGTGATCCAGAGCGTGCCGGCGTTTCAAATTGGCGACGCCGCCGACGATCTCGTCGAAATTGCGGTATGTGGTCGGCTCGCCGTCGCCGGAAAAAGCGACGTCGTTCAGTCGTCGCAGGGGCTTCGGGACGCCAGAGAACTTTTCATCGAGATAAAGCTCGCCGCCGGCTACGTACCGAAACATGCCATCCAGCTCGGTCAACAGCCGGTCGATCTCGACGAACTTCGTTTGGGCCAGGCTGGTGCGATCGACCTGACAGTAGATGCAGTCGAAGTTGCAGACTTTGTCCGGGTTCAGGTTGATGCCGATCGAAATGCCCTGACTTCGCCGCGAGAGCACCGGATAGACAAATTTGTTCTCGCGGTAGGTGCGGGAGTGATGTTTAAACAATTGTTGAGAAGAATCGGGCGCGACCCCCGAATCTGAAAACGTGCTCATCTCATCATGATTGGAATTCATCGAATAATTTGGCATCTACGTCATAGGTTGTTCGTGGTTCCAGACCGAACTCGAGCTCTTCAAATAACTCGATCAATCGATCACCGTCCACCAACTCGATTGGTGGGACTCCCTCGCGAGTTTCCTCACGATGTGCTGAGTATGATGTGCTGAGTTGGAAAAAACCGCCGTCGTCAATATGACACCCTTGTCCGCGCGACCTTGCATCACGCCCCGGAAGTCGCGAGCATGGTGGCTGCCGACAGTGCCTAAGTACCGCTTGCACTGAAACAACACTCGAACCGTGACAAATGCGTGGGTCTTTAGCCATCCGACTCCGTCAATGCCTCCATCACCGCTTCTCCCGGTGACAATTACTTTCTCAAAGCTAGACTCTCGCAGTACACGTTGACACAACCTTTCAAAACCGTCAGGTGGCAATTGCTTTAGTATGTCAAGTAACTGTTGCTTGTATCCGACTGCATCTCGAGGCCTTGGCTCCTCCGAGCCATCTTCCTCAACAGCAACAAAGGATTTCGGTTTTCGCTTAAGGAGATTCTCGACGGCATCACTCGCAAAGCGGCTGCACGCGTCTGCCTTTCTCCGTCAGCGCCCAGACACCTCGCCGAGACCGATCAATATACCCAGACTTCGCTAGATACAATTGTGCCCAAGCAACTTGGTTTTTAAATATTGATCTCCCGTCCTTACTTTGTCGCATCCAGGACTGCATCCGACAACTCCAAAGAGTCCGCGATCTGCGCGTAGACCTCTGCAGGACGTGCTGAACCTCCGAGTTTGGCAAACGCTTGCAATACCGGGTTGATGTACTGTGCAACCTGCTGTGCCACGGCGTATCCCTATCGTCTTCATCCGCCTCGCTTCAAACCTCTTTGGCATCGATCCAGGTCATCATGCTGCGCAGCTCACGGCCGATTTTTTCGATGGGATGGTTGCGTTCGCGGCGGCGCAGGGCCTGGAAGGTGGGTTGATTGGCTCGGTTCTCCAGAATCCATTCCCGGGCGAATTGTCCTGACTGCACCTCTTCGAGGATGCGTTTCATTTCGCGTTTGGTTTCGTCGTTGACGATTCGTGAGCCGCGAGTGTAATCGCCGAACTCGGCCGTGTTCGAGATGCTGTAGCGCATGTAGTTCAGACCGCCCTGATAGATCAGATCGACGATCAACTTCAGTTCGTGCATGCACTCGAAGTAGGCCATCTCGGGCTGGTAGCCGGCTTCGACGAGGGTTTCATACGCTGCTTTCACCAGCGCGCTAACGCCGCCGCAAAGCACCACCTGCTCGCCGAACAGGTCGGTCTCGGTCTCTTCGGCGAAGCTGGTTTCGATCACGCCGCCGCGGGTCCCCCCAATCCCCTTGGAATAGGCCAGGGCCAGTTGGCGAGAACTTTCCGTCGCTCCCTCGCTCAGGGCGATCAATGATGGAACGCCGCCTCCCTGTTCGTATTCACTGCGGACCAGATGCCCTGGCCCCTTCGGCGCCACAAGGGCAGCATCGACGCCCGGCGGCGGGATCACCTGACCGAAGTGAATGTTGAACCCGTGCGAACACAAGAGCAGGTTGCCTTGCTGAAGATTCGGGCGGATGTCGCTTTTGAAGAGGTCGCCCTGCACTTCGTCGGGCAGCAGAATGTTGATCAGGTCGCCCGCTGCGGTGGCTTCGGCCAGTGGCAGCGGATCGAAGCCGTGGCTGACCGCCAGATCGTAATTGGCGCTTCCGGCCCGCTGCCCGACGATCACGCTCAAACCGCTGTCCTTGAGGTTCTGCGCCTGCGCGTGGCCCTGACTGCCGTAGCCGAGAATGGCAATTGTCTTGTCTTTGAGCAGGGACAGGTCTGCATCGTCGTCGTAGTAAACCTTGGCTGCCATGTTTTCGCCTCGTGGAAAAGTTGTTGCTGAGCAGTGTTGTCTTGGTGGGTTACCGAGCCGACACGACGCGGGTCAGTCCAGGCCGTCAGGGGTTCTCGGCCGGGTGGCGGGCCGTCGCCATCTCCACTGTGACCGTGTCGGATCGCAGCATTGCGATTCGTCCGGTGCGGGCCAACTCCAGAATGCCGAAGGGCCGCATACAATCGATAAATGCATCGATTTTACTTTCCTGACCGGAGATTTCGATCATCACGTGTCCGGCACTGACGTCGACAATCTTTCCGCGAAAAACGTCGGTCAGCTCTTTCACTTCAGATCGTATTCCGGGTTTTTCGGTGCTGACTTTCAGCAGCATCAGATCGCGCTCGACGAAGTCGTGGTTCGAGAAATCGAGCACCTTGACTACGGTCACAATTTTTTCGAGTTGCTTGCGAACCTGATCCAACACGCGGGCGTCACCGGTAACGACGAACGTAATTCGGGAGAACTGGGGATTTTCGGTGGCGCCAACCGCCAGACTGTCAATGTTAAAAGCGCGCGAGGCCAGCATCCCAGCGATGTGGGCCAGCACTCCCGGCTGATTCATGACCAGCGCCGACAAAACATGTCGCATCGGATGGAAACCTTACAGAACAGTCATCGACAATGAGATCACAATCATCTGAGAAATTCGACCAAGTCTGTGCTGGCCGCCCCACGTGTCATGACGGGGGACCGTGCCGAACCTCGCTCGCGCCCATCTCGGCGAGCGCACTCCCTCACGACCGCCGGCAGAAAAATGACCGGTGGAAAAATTCAGCGGCGAGTCACAAAGTCTAGTGGAGCCGGCGCCGATTCTCAACTGCTCGGTATTTCGTACCGCGTTTTCCGAGCAGTTTCCGCCCAGGCACCGCTTCAGAGTCTTCGTTCGCTCTGCTTTGACACATGAGGCGGCCTGTGCTGTAATACGTGCATCTGTCGG
>CAUZTK010000105.1:0-11577 GCA_963582395.1 Planctomycetota bacterium
TCCGATGCGTCTCAGGCCGCTTGGGGGAGTGATCCACCATCACAAAGACAACGGCAGCTTCAGAAGTTACCCCCTTTTTTGGACGTCTTCTTGTCCGTCCGCCAGCCTAATGTCACGACGGCTCGCGCCAAGTGGGTCAGCGCCGGCGGCAAACGGCAGGGAGTTTTGACGAGACAAGAGGGAATCGAGCGTCTGCCCGGTTTGATCGTCATCGCCCATGATGAAGAGACGAACGAGTGGTTCCGCCTGACAGCCCGAGAGCTGGCTGGAATCGGTTATGCGGTGCTGCTCGTCGAGCTGGATGCAGAGACGGTCCGTGCTGCTTCGAGTGAACACCCGGGACTGGCCGGCAAGATTGCGGAGGAGCGTCTGTTGGCCGACCTGTCGGCGGCGGTCCGTTGGCTGCGCCGCCGTCAAAACATTTTTCCCGACCGTGTCGGCGCCTTGGGCTGGTCCGCAGGCGGTCGCTGGGCGCTGGAACTGGCATCTGCAACCGGATTACAGGCCTGCGTCAGTTGTGACGGCCCCGCTGCGTCCGATCGGGCCCTGCTCTCCGGGCTGCGTCACACGTCTATGATGGGGATTTGGAGCGGCGCCACAACTCGCAACGGGGGTTTCGCAAAGCGGACCGTGTTTGACCAGGCGCTGCAGGCGGCCGGCATCGAGCATCGCTTTCTGGTCTTTGAGCAGGCGCAGACCGGGTTCATGAATCCAGGCGACCCAGACCGCTACCATCACGACGCCGCGGAACGAGCCTGGTTCGAGATGTATGAATTCTTCGGCAAACACGTGGAGGACGCCCCGCTGAAGAATCGTTTGGCCAGTCGCGTTTCGCCCGCACAACAGCCGTCGCAAAAAATCGCGACCATCGCCGACCTGATGCGGGTGGTGAATACGCCCGCCGGAGTTCGAGGTGATCTGGCCCGGTCGCTCTGCGAGCAACCGAAAGACGAGGCGGAGTGGAGCCGCATCCGTTCGCGAGCCGCCGTTATTGCAGAGGTCGGCCACATTCTGGCCGAGCGCTCGCCGCCGCGCGGAGGGAGGGCGAGCTGGCACCGGCATTCGACAGGCTACCGAACTGCGGCCGAATCGATCGTCGGCGCCGCCGACCGTCATGATTACGCCGTTGCCGTCGAAGCGCTCAAAAAGCTGAGCGCCAGTTGCGGTGCCTGCCATTTGCAACACAGGTAGCCGCGATTGGGAAGACCTGTTACAACGCGGCTGGGCAAGGAACGCTGCCGTCTGCACGGAGGCCGGCCAATGCAAATCAAGGATAAGGTGGTCGTTGTCACGGGAGGGGCAAACGGCATCGGGCAGGCGCTGTGCCAGCGGTTTGCTGCCGAAGGCGCCCGCGGAGTCGTGGTGGCGGATCTCGACCAACAGACAGCCCGGGCACTCGCCCAAGAGATTGGTGGGCTGGCAGTGCCATGCGATGTCAGTGTTGAAGGGAACGTGATCGATTTGGTCGAACGCACCGTCGATGTTTTCGGCCCCATTGACCTGTTCTGCTCGAACGCGGGGATCACCGCGAAAGGGGGAATCGAAACTCCCGATGAGGATTGGCAGCATATTTGGGAAGTCAACGTGTTGTCATTGCTGTATGCCGCCCGGTCGGTCATTCCTGGCATGCTTGAGAGGGGAAGCGGTTATCTGCTGCAAACCGCATCGGGGGCGGGGCTGTTGACCGAAATCGGTTCGGCTGCGTACTCCGTCAGTAAACACGCCTCTGTTGCCTTGGCCGAGTGGTTGTCGATCCGTTACGGTGCTTCGGGAATCGGTGTTTCCTGCCTCTGCCCGCTGGGCGTCGAAACCGACATGCTCGACAAAAACGACCCAATTCACGAGTTTCTGAGGCTCAGCGCCATTCGTCCAGAAGAGGTGGCCGAAGCTGTCCTGCGCGGACTCGCCGACGAACGGTTTCTGATCTTGCCGCATCCTGAGGTGGCTGAGTTCCTGCACTACAAAACCGATGACCATGAGCGCTGGCTACGCGGCATGCGGCGTCTCCAGGAGAAATTAACGGGATGTTCTCGAATGCGCCGGGGTGCAAACCGTGGCGCAGCATAGCCGGTTCTGTTCAACTCGGCGAGCGGTGGGCGTGATCCCACTGTTTTTCCGTTTCTCCCGACAGATCAGCCGGCTCACGCCCATCGCTGGCCGGCATGGTCTCGCATCATCACCGATCTGCTGGGAGCAGGTGCCCCAGCTTGTCTCGTTTGGTGGCCAAGTACTGCTGGCGGTGTTCGTTGGGCGGGGCGATGATTGGGATTTGCTCGACGACACTCAGATCCATGCCGACCAGCGGAAAGGCGTCGGTCTTTTTGGGATTGTTGGTCAGTAGTCGGACTTCAGTCAGACCAAGGTCCTTCAGAATCTGCATGCCGACCATGTAGTCGCGCATGTCGGCCTTGAAGCCGAGTTTCTCGTTGGCTTCGACGGTGTCGTACCCCTCTTCCTGAAGTTTGTAGGCTTTAAGCTTGGCGATCAGGCCGATGCCGCGACCTTCTTGAGGCAGATACACGACCACCCCGGTCCCTTCCCGGTAAATCATTTCGATGGCCATGTGCAACTGGTCACCGCAGTCGCAGCGCAGGGACCCCAGCAGATCGCCGGTAAAGCAGGATGAGTGCATCCTCACCAAGGGCGGTTTTTTCGCGTGCGCCACATCACCCCAGACAATGGCCAGCGGTTCCTGGTTTTCGTGCTCGACGCTGTAACCGATGAGGGTCGGGCTGCCAAACTGCTTGGTCGGCAGCGAGACTTCGGCTTGACGATGTACCAACTGCTCGCGGGCACGGCGGTGCCGAATCAAATCTTCGATGGTGATGATCGGAATGTCGAACCGCCGCGAAAGTTCGTGGAGTTCGCGGGATCCGGCCATCCCGTGGCCGCTCTGACTGAGGATTTCGATCAGCGCGCCAACCGGTCTCATCCCCGCCATGCGGAGTAGATCGACAGTGGCCTCGGTGTGACCGGCGCGACGAAGCACTCCCCCCTGCTTGGCCGACAGAGGATCGACGTGACCGGGACGGACAAAATCTTCCGATTTGGAGTTGGGGTCGCTGAGGGCGCGAACGGTCGTGGCCCGGTTTTCAGGACTGACACCGGTCCCGCTATCGCGATGATCGACCTGAATCAGAAAGTGGGTGCGGTTGGGGGCCGTGTTGTGGGCCTGGTCCACCACCGGAGCAAGCTGCAGCCGATCGGCGGTCTCCTGAATCAATGGAACGCACAGCACCCCGCGGCCGATCTTGAGCATGAAGTCGACCGTCTGGGGTGTGATCGTCTCGGCAGCGCAGATGAAGTCTCCCTCGTTCTCGCGGTCCTGCGCATCGACGACGATGACCAGTTGACCCTCCTTGAGGGCCGTCAGGGCTTCGTCGATGGTATGAAACGTAACCTGTGTGTCGCGATGTTCGGGCGTTGTCATGGTAAAAATTTTTCCTGAGACCTTGGAACAGATCACTGTAGGTCAGGCACCCCGTGCCTGACCTACGACTACTGCTACGGCTATGCACCAGCTCGGCGCCCTTATCTGTCGTACGAAATTTTGACCGCCGCTGCAAATGGTCGGACAGCGACCTGCTACAAGTATTGTCACCGTTGACCCAGCCCAGGCAAGTCTCCCATCAGAAGTGTTGCCATCTGAAGGAAGCACAACAGAATGATGGTTGGACCTAAAAACGTCTGACGACTGCCCTTGTCCCTCGGTAGCGGTCGGCGATATCATCTGCCCCCCATACTGACACGGATCTATTTCGTGTGGTTTCCTGATGCCCCGGCGGATTTTATCATCGCGACTGCTCGACGTGGACGCCCAGCGTATCTGCCTGATAAAGCCGAGCGCCCTGGGAGACGTTATTCAAACATTGCCGTTGTTGCCGATCCTCCGCGAACGGTTTCCGCATGCGGAAATTTCGTGGGTCGTCGGCGATCGACTTACCGACTTGTTGGACGGTCACCCGCACCTAGATCGGGTCATTCGATTCGAACAGCGGCGTGCCTTTGGCGGGTGGATACGGCTGCTGCGCGAGTTGCGGCAGCGAGAATTCGATCTCGTCTTCGATCTGCAGGGATTGTTGCGGACGGCGGTGATGACCGCGGCAACGCGGGCTCCGCTCAGGATCGGTTTGGAGACGGCACGGGAGGGGTCGCACCTGGTTTGTCACGGCTTGCTTCACGATTCCGGGCGTCTGGTCCCGGCACACATTCGTTACTGGCGCGTGGCCGAAGCCATCGGCATGGGCGGCTTCCGACGAGAGACGATCGTTCCGATCCGTCAGGATGACCGAAACCGAATGCAGGAGCTGTTGCGGGGATTGTCGGGACCGATGCTGGCAATTCATCCCGGGGCCCGGTGGGTGACGAAACGCTGGCCCGTGGAGAAATTTGCCGCCGTCGCAGCCAAGGCCAAGAGATCGTTCTGTTTCTCGTTCCTCATTCTGGGCAGCCGCAGCGAGATGCCGGTGGCCACACATCTCGAACGATTGCTCAGGCGGTTTGTTCCCTCGGCCGGTCTCGTCAATTTGGCCGGTCAAACAACGCTGCGACAACTGGCTGCGGCCCTCCAGTTTGCCGATGTGTTGCTGACCAACGATTCCGGTCCGATGCATCTGGCGGCCGGTTTGGGAACGCCAGTTGTCGGCATCTTTACATGCACAGACCCGCAACGTTCCGGTCCACCCGGCGATTCTCACGAACTGATCTCGACACAGGTTTCTTGCGCTGGCAGCTACCACAGACGGTGTCCCCACCGTGGCCGACGGCATATGGCTTGTCTGGAAGAACTCGACATCGAGCGCGTCTGGAGAGGACTGGTGCGGTTGGTCAAAAAACTCCACCACGAAGAAGCCGCTGCATAGCGACGCGGCGTCCCGGTACTTCACGGCAGCCGATGGCGGTTGTAGAACCGGCTCAGCACTCGCACGCGGTACACCTGGTAGGCCACGATAAATCCCAGAACGGCCAAAACAGCCGCAAAGATGACCGGATAATGTGGCGGGCGTGCCTCCTCGGGATGCAGCAACAGCAGCACTGAATACGAGACCAGACAGGAAATTGTCACAAACCACACGAGTCGCACTCGGAAAAAGAGACCCGCCGCCGCAACCAACAGCGGATACCCGATCACCAACGGTCCCAGCGGACCCTTGGTGACCGCGAGAAGCAAGGTCAGCAGAATGGCATCGGTGGCCGACCAAGCAAAGCGGGCGAAATCGGCCAGCGAGTGGTGGTGCAGCATGTGCTGAAACAAGAACGAGACCGCTACCCAGATTCCGATGATCGACATGATTCTCACATGGTAGTCCAGGTCCACCGGATTGAGCACATACGCCGTCTGTGCAATCGTCGCTGCAATGAGAAATCCTGACAACCGCGAGACCAGCGCCGGTTCTCGGCGGACCCAGCGGTGTAGTTTCTGGTCGAACCCGGAAGGTCGTGCTTGAATCGGCTCCCGTTTGAGAAATCGTTCGAGGTCGTCTGCCAGCACAGCAGCCGATGGGTAGCGTTGCTGTGGGTTTTTCTCCAAGCAACGTAGACAGATCAGTTCCAAGTCCCGTGAAATGCTCCGGCTCAGCCGGCTGAGCATGGTCGGCTCGCCCTCCAGAACCTGCACCAGCGTGTCGAGCGGCGTCTCTTCTTTGAACGGCGGACGCCCGCAAAGCAACTCGTACAGGATGGCACCGAGACTGTAGACATCGCTCTGCGCAGAAATCTCCGATGTCCGGCCGGCCGCCTGTTCGGGCGACATATAGCTGGGCGTGCCGAGAATCGTGCCGGTTCGGGTCTGTGCGTTTTCCGAGTTGAACACCTTCGCCAGCCCGAAGTCGGTGACGTAGGGCAACCCCTCGCCATCGACCAGAATGTTCGATGGCTTCAGGTCGCGGTGTACGATGCCGTGCTCGTGAAGGTGTTGGACCGCCCGAGCGACGGAAGCGACCAGTTTTGCAGCCGTCTCGCCGTCGAGCGGACCGTTTTGAGTCAATTCGCCGAGGCCGCGCCCCTCGACGTAGTCCATCGCAAAATAGTGCTGGCCATGAATTTGGCCCACCTCGTGGATTCCGATGATGTTCGGATGTTTGATTCCGCCGGCCGCCCGGGCCTCGGCGTAGAATCGCTGCACGGTCTCGGGGGCCGCCAGCCAGTTGGCGAGGATCATCTTCACAGCCACGGTGCGGTCGAGATCCTTCTGATGTGCCCGATAAACTACCCCCATGCCGCCGCGCCCCACCTCTGCAAGCAATTCGTACTTGCCGAAATCGACTGGAAGTCCGGCCTGCGGATTCTGCGTTGGGTCCGACGACATTTCGCCAGCGACGTCGCCCTGCCGGAAACCGGTTGAGCTGGAATCTGCTTCGGAGCGTGCCGCTCGTTCCGGCCCCCAAGCCGCCGGCGCAAGGTCTTCGAGCGAGTCTAGACAGGCCAGAAAATCTGCCAGATCGCCGTGACGCTCCAGCAGCGATCTGCGAGTTTGCAGGTCTTCACGGTGCAACGTTTCCACATACCGGTCGAGAAGTTCAAAGAGCCTGCGCTCGTCTTCCTGATTTGTTGTCGGCTGTTGCACGTCGGACATCGATCTCACACTTCCGCGTCGGCCAGCATTCTCTGCAGTTTGCGCAGGGCACGCATCCATAGCATCTGCACTGCCGGCCGCGACCGGCCCATCCGCTGGGCCACTTCGCGAAACGGCAGTCGCTGCAGATTTCGCAGCAGGATGACTTCCCGATCATCATCCGACAAGCGGGCGACCGCTTCGGCCAGCTCGATCTCCTTTTCGCGGCGAGAAACCAGATCGCTGGGAGTTTCGCCGGGATCACTCGAGTCGCGGAGATACTCCCCGGATCTGTCAGCCGATCGAACGTACAACGGGCCCTCGCGCCGGACCTGTCGTTTCTCGGTGCCACGATACCGGCGCACAAAATCGGCGGCGTTGTGCGCCAGAATCTGCCGTAACCAAGCGAGCCATTCGCCCTCGCTGGTCCCGCGAAAATTGGCGAAACCGCGATGCGCCTCGAGCATTGTTTGCTGAACAAGGTCCGAGGCGTCGACTTTGGCTTTCATCCAGCTTTCGACCTGCGCGCGAGCCACCACTCCAACATAAGTTCGGCAACGCTCGAACAACCGGTCTCGCGCGGCGGTGTCGCCGTTGCGGGCACGATTCAACAACCGCACGAGTGAAGAGTTTTCGTCGTTGGGCATCCGCTCCCGACCCTACGGCTCGACCGCTCCAATTTTCGGAAACACGTTTTGTGTCAGTCTGCCAACGGTTTTTTCTGCGATTCACAGTTGTCGGCGCAGGGCGCGGCCGGGTCGGGCGCCGGTGTGCTGGCCCCGGTCGAGAACAACCGTGCCGTTGACAATCACGTATTCGATGCCCTCGCTGTACTGGAAGGGGTCGGTATACCCGGCGCGGTCGATGACTGTTTCGGAATTGAAGAGGGTGATATCGGCATAGTTGCCGGCACGCAAGATTCCCCGGTCATGGATGCCGATCTTGGCGGCATTGAGCGACGTCATTTTGCGGACGGCGTCTTCCAGACTGAGCAGTTTCAACTCTCGCACGTAAACGCCGAGCACTCTGGGGAACGTGCCGAAGTTCCGCGGATGCGGGTTTCCCCGTCTGAGCGGCCCCTCGATGGCATAGGCCGAACCGTCGGATCCTACCGAACACCAAGGCTGCTTCAGGGCTAGGTTCATGTCCTGTTCAGTGTGGTGCGCGTAGACGGTGCCCACCGAACCATTCTGATCGATCAGAAAGTCGAACAATTCGTCGAGCAGATCGGGGTTCGTTTGACCCTTGGTGCGGATGGCCATCACGCGGTCCATGGTGAGGCCTTTGAAGGTGTTGTTGGCGCTGATGAGCATGCGGCTCCAGTCGCCGCCAACCGCCGTGTAATGGTTATACCAACCGGGAACGCCGCCGGTGATGTCCTCCTTCATTTTCGCCCGCTGTTTTGGATCTTTGAGCCGCTGGAGCAGTTCCTGCCGGCCCCCTTCGTGCGCCCAAGGCGGAATGATGCTCACCAGATTGTTGTTGCCGCGGGTGTAGGGGTACACGTTGACCTGCACGTTGACGCCCCGCCGCCGGGCGTCTTCGATCAGGGCCACGACTTCGTTCATGCGGCCCCAGTATTGCTGATCGGCAATTTTGAGGTGAATGACATCGACAGGCACGCCAGCCCGCTGGCCGATTTCAATCGCTTCTTTGACCGAGTCGAATACACCGGTTCCCTCGTTACGGATGTGCGTCGAGTAAATTCCGCCGTAGGGTTTGACGACTCGACACAGAGCGACCAAATCGTCGGTGCTGGCCAGCGAGCCGGGCGGCATCATCACCTGACTTGAAAGTCCCCGGGCCCCGTCCCTCATCGCCTGGTCGACCAGTGTTTTCATCTGCTCGACGTCGGCCGAGGTGGGCCGTTCGAAGGATGTCCCCATCACGCTCTGCCAGACGTTGCCAATGCCGACATACGAGGCGACGTTGGTGGCGATTCCGGCGCGTTCAACCGTCTCGAAGTATCCGTTCAGCCTGGTCCAGGAGACGCTCTGGCCCTGAATAGTCACTTTCCGCGGCGCCAGCTTTCCCTGGTAAGGACCGGCGGAGCGGCCTTCGCCGAGAACTTCGGTCGTCACTCCCTGCCGAATTTTGCTCTGCGCATTGCCGTCCTGTAGCAGCAAAAAGTCAGAGTGCGAATGCATGTCCACAAATCCGGGTGCGACGACCAGACCTTGGGCATCGATTTCCCGATGGGCCGATTGTTTCGGGACTCGGCCGACGGCCACAATCCGGTCGCAGCGGACGGCCACGTCACCGAAGAACCACGGGTTGCCGGTGCCGTCCACAATTTTTCCGCCTCGAATGACGAGGTCGTACCGCCCCTCATCTGCTGCGGTTGCCGAATGGATCAGCGCAGAGCAACATACGACCACAGTCAACACAGAACTCGCAAAACGCAAGAATTGCACACCAAGCTCCTGATCTCTTCTCATTCAGTACGGGTTCATTGGCGCCCAATTCGGGATGTGGAACTCCGCAATCCGAATTCCCACATCCCCCTTAGCAGCCTGTTGAAAAAGGAAAGATGTCTCCTCTTTGGGTGCTACGGGCGGCTTGTCCGCCCGTGTTTTCAAGCGTTTTCTAACTCGCACTGGCAAGCAAGCTGCCAGTGGCACCCTTTTTCAACGGGCTGTTAGGGCTGAATTGCCGACGAAATGATCTCGGTCAAGTGCTGCCGAGAACGACTTTCAAACGCTGGCCACGGTAGGAACGTCGAAACCGGCGTTGTTCGAGTCCTTCAACAGGACGTTCGCCTCGCTGGCAAAGTCTCCCGTGTGTCTTTCGGTCTTCGGGTCAAACGTCAGCCAGGGACCGACGACGTATTGGTTTCCGTCTGCCGGAAGGGCGACGCCGTCTGTCATAATTTCGTGCAGTTTCATGAAATGCTCGGCCGCGTCCCAGTTGTCGCCGAATCGGCCTGCCTTGGCGTTGAATGGGACTTCGGTTCCCAGCCGATACGAGTTGTTCATCAGGTGGCCTAGGACGCATCCATAGTGCGCATCGTAGACGTTCCCGTTGGCCATGCTCGGATCATTCGCACGGCAGGCAGCGATGAAGCTGCCCCAGTTCCCGCCCGGGGTCACCTTACCGGCGGGCACAGAAATCTCTTCACCTTTGCGACTGCCACTGGGATAGTACTGGCCACGGATGATCTTTCCGCCGTCCTCGAAGTAGTACTCGTTTTCAACCTGACGTTCGTAGCCTTTGTAATTGACGTTACGGACATTGAAGAAGACGGACTGACCGTTCGGATATTCGGCGATGCCTAACATCGTGTTGGGAGTTTCGCCCTGGTCGTTCCATTGGAATCGCCCTCCCAGGGCCATGGCGCGAACAGGGTGCGTCAGGTCGGTGTCGAGGGCCCAGCGAGCCACGTCGAGCTGATGCGTACCCTGGTTATTCAGGTCGCCGTTGCCCGTTTTCCAGAACCAGTGCCAGTTGTAGTGTACATAGTTTCCATGAAATCGGTCAATTTTCGCCGGGCCTTGCCACAGGTTCCAATCGAGATTCGAGGGTGAGGTTGACGGCGATTTGTGTCCGATGCTGGCGCGAGGTTTGCAACAGTATCCGTACGAGATTTTCAGCCGGCCGAACTTCCCAGCCTGGATCGCTTCGTGCAGACCGGCGACACCGGCGTCGCTTCGTCTTTGCGTGCCGTGCTGGATGACGACCCCGTACTTCTTCTGAGCTTCGACGGCGATTCGGCCCTCCGCCACATCGTGGCTCATCGGTTTTTCGACATAGACGTGCTTTCCAGCCTGTGCTGCCCAGATAGTGATCAGCGAATGCCAGTGATTGGGTGTTGCGATCGAGACGGCGTCGACGTTGGGATCGTCGAGCGCTTCCCGAATATCGGCGATGCCTTGCGTGTTGAGTTGCCCCTTCGTCCTGCTTGCGAGGTTCTTCATCGTGCGACTTAGAACGTTGCTATCTGGATCAGCCAGATACGCCAACTCGACATTCTCTTGACTCAGCCATCCGCTGATGTGACTTCGACCTCGTCCGTTGAGACCGGCCACAGCGATACGAATGCGATCGTTGGCACCGAGAACATTTCCCGAGGCCTGCGTTCCAGCGAGCAACAGTGAAGTCCCCGCGGCAGTCGTGGTCTGAAGGAAGTGACGGCGATTCATTCGGGACATTGCGATCTCCTTCGATTGGATGAGCGGTGTGACGGAGTCAACTGATCGAAGTTACTATTCTATCAGAAACCTGGTTAGTTGTTGAAGCGCAGAGGGCCGAAAACCGATTGCCCCATACAGCGTTGCGAATCGACTTGCTTTTCCAGGCCGATCTTTGCAAGTTTTACCGTCAATTGAGAATCAGCGGATTTGACGAGGTGGATTCATGAGAAATCGATGCGTGATTCCGGCGCTGTTGTTTGGGTCGATTCTGTTCATCAGCGACCCCTCCGCAATATTGGCCGGCGTGGTGACGTCGACCACCGAACTGGAGGCATCCGCCGAAATCGGCGGTGTGATAGCCGTCCCGGAGTTTCTGGACGACTCCGGCCTTTCCAGCGCAACGGCTGTGGCCGTTCAAAGCATCGCTTTTCCCCCATTCGGCGAAATTCCCGTGGGGCTTGCTGAGGGAATATCGCTTTCGCAAACCGACCAGCCCTTTCCAGCGGTGGGCAATTTGAGTTTGGGGGCCGGAAGCGACACGAACTGGATGTTTGAGGACACGCCGGCCGGCCGGCGGTCTGGTCGATCTAATCGTTGACTTGTCGATCGACGGGTTCATTGTCGGTCTGAATGCTGACAGATCGACAGGGAATACTAGCACGTCGGTTTCGACCCAATTGATCATCCACTGCGATTCGCTCGACCAGGTGCTGTTCGAAGCCAGCGCGGTCATTGATCCCTTTGCCCCCTTAGACGCTAGCCAATTCAGCGGCGATTGGCTGACGAGTGATTTCACCAATCTGGTTGATCTGCCGTCATCAGATCTGGATGACTTGACGGCCCTGCTTTTGCTGTCTGCCGGCGGATACCTCTTGGATGGGTTTGCAAGTTCGT
>CAUZTK010000106.1:0-11569 GCA_963582395.1 Planctomycetota bacterium
TGTAGGTGGGTACCAGGCCGACTTCGAGGCGGGCGGTACTTATTCGGGCATCCTGTACGGCGAAAGGTTCCGGGGCATTTTGGCCAATCGGGGTCAGAAAACCGTCATCGGCGACAACCACAAACCGAAAGTCGTCGGCTCGGTCGGTGACTCGAAGGAAATCCAGTCGAAGATCAAGAAGGAAGACTGGAACGATTACCACGTGATTGCCCGCGGCTTTCACTTTGTCCATAGAATCAACGGCGTGCTGACCGCCGAATGCACCGACGAAGACAAACAGATGCGCCGTAAGCAGGGGATTCTCGCTCTACAGCTACACGCCGGGCCTCCCATGAAGGTGCAGTTTCGCGACATTCGGCTGAAAACCTTGCGGGCCAAAAAGAAGACGGCGGCCGTGAACGTGAACATCAAACTCGGCGAAAAAAGGATAGCCTCTGTCCGCGTCGATTTGAAACACGCCCCTAAAATCAACGTTCGGGTGGGCGGTCTTCAGGTGAACGTCGGCAGCGGCAAAACCGTCACGGTCAGCCTGGAAATAAACGCGGCGAACGAAGCGAAGAAAATCATCTTCATCGCCGGTCGCCGAAGCCACGGTTACGGGGCACACGAACACCGAGCCGGCTGCATGCTGCTGGCGGAGGCCCTCAACGGCAGCGGACTGCCCCTTCTGCGGGCCGAAGTCGTTACCGACGGCTGGCCGAAGGATGCCGGCATTTTGGACGACGCGGCCACAATGATCATCTACGCCGACGGCGGAAGCGGGCATCCCTTCAACAAGCACATCGAGGAGATCGACCGGCTGATGAAAAAAGGGGTTGGACTGGTCTGCATTCATTACGGCGTCGAGGTCCCCCAAGGCAAGTCGGGCGACGCCTTTCTCAATTGGACCGGTGGTTACTTCGAGACCCACTGGTCGGTCAACCCGCACTGGACCGCCAAGTACCAAACGTTTCCCAGCCACGAGATCACCAACGGGGTGAGACCGTTCGCCATCAACGACGAATGGTACTACCACATGCGGTTTCGGAAAAAGATGCAGGGCGTCACACCGATTCTGACCGACCTGCCGCCCCAGAATACGCTCCAACGAAAAGACGGGCCGCACAGCGGGAACCCCTTCGTCCGCGAGGCCATTGCCAACGGTCGGCCGCAGCATCTGGCCTGGGCCCGGCAGCGGCCAGACGGCGGCCGGGGCTTCGGCATCACCGGCGGACACGTCCACTGGAACTGGGGCAACGACCAGTTCCGAAAGCTGATGCTGAACGCCGTCGTCTGGACCGCCCGCCTCAAGGTTCCCCCAACCGGTGTTCCCTCAAAGCCGCTTTCGGTCGAACAACTGATGGCCAACCAGGACTACGATCCGTCGGCCAATTTCAACCCGACCCGCATTCAGGCTATGTTGGACGAGTGGAACCGGATCGGCGCCTCGAAAAACTGAACGTGATGTGCAATTATGCCGTCGCCGTTTCCCGGAATGGACCCGTTCCTCGAAAACCAGGAATGGGTGGATTTCCATCACGCTGCCATCGAAGTGATGCGCGAATTTCTCACGCCCTTGATTGGTGGAAGTTACATTGTGCGCGTCGAACGCCGGATCTACATGGAGCACCGATCTGGAGACGACGAACTCCGCATTGCCAACGTGGCAATGATCGACGAACAGAGAACCGAAGCGGGACCAGTGGCGACGGCGGTTGCCACTCTGGCGGTTTCGGTTGAGGGTCTGCTGCCCATGCCCGAAGAGCAGCGGGAATCGTATTTGCTAATCAAGGACCGCGAAAGCAAGGACGTGATTACGGTCATCGAACTGCTCTCGCCGAACAACAAGCGACGCACTAGCAACGGTCGGGAAGAATATCTTCAGAAACGCGAATCGATCCTGCAGTCGCGATCGCATCTGGTCGAGTTAAACCTGCTCCGTGGCGGCGAGCGATTGCCGATGCGCAGCCGGCTGCCGGAAGGGGATTACTACGCCATCATCAGCCGCAGCGGTCGTCGCCCGAAGGCAGACGTTTACGCGTGGCCGTTGAAGAATCCACTGCTGACAATTCCAATACCGCTCAACCCGCCTGACCCCGACGTGAACCTGCAGGATATACTCAGCACCGTGTACGATCGGGCGCGGTATGATCTGTCGATTGACTATCAGGCCGAATTGACACCGCCGTTGAAAAATGCCGACTGCAACTGGGTCAAGCAACTAGTTTCGCAGGTCACGACGCAGGGCCGACACGAGTGATCACGGTCCGCGAAAATGATCGGCGGAGACCATCTGTTCGACAAGGACTTAAGGACTTGAGCAATGACCGACGTCGTTCACCGAATCGTGATGATGGGCCTGATTTCGATCTGGCTGACCTGCACGACCCAATCGCAGACTGAGGCGGCCGAGCCGGCTGACGACGACGAAGTCCGTTCGTCCGCAACAGCTCTGGCTGCGCTGGACGTCGGCGAAGGTTTGCAGGCAACGTTGTTCGCCGCCGAGCCGATGCTGCTCAGCCCCGCCAATATCGACGTCGACCATCGCGGCCGGGTCTGGGTTTGTGAGGTGGTCAACTATCGGCACTTCGCCAACAGGAACAACCCGCTTCGCAAAAAGGGGGACCGCATCCTCATCTTGGAAGATACCGACGGCGACGGCAAAGCCGACAAAAAAACGGTCTTCTACCAGGGCCGCGACATCGATTCGGCTCACGGTGTCTGCGTGCTGGGCAACCGCGTGATCGTCTCTGCACTGGACAAAGTCCTCGTATTCACCGACCACAATGGCGACGACGAACCCGACAAGAAGGAAGTCCTTTTTTCCGGCATTTCGGGTGCCCAGCACGATCACGGCATTCACTCCTTCACGTTCGGACCGGACGGCCGGCTGTACTTCAACTGCGGCAACATGGCCCGCCAAATCCAGGACAAGCACGACGAAAACATTGTCGATCTGGCGGGAAACATCGTCGCCGCTAACCGCAATCCGTATCAGGAAGGAATGATCTTCCGCTGCAACCTGGATGGCTCCGACTTCGAGACGCTCGGCTGGAACTTCCGCAACAACTGGGAGCTGGCGGTCGATTCATATGGCACAATCTGGCAGAGTGACAACGATGATGATGGCAATCGCAGCGTGCGGATCAATTTCGTCATGGAGTTCGGCAACTACGGTTACAAGGACGAGCGGACCGGGGCCGGCTGGCGGACGTCACGGACCGGAATGCATGCGGAAATTCCGAAGCGGCACTGGCATTTGAACGACCCCGGCGTCGTCCCGAACCTGCTGCAGACCGGGGCCGGTTCGCCGACCGGTATCCTCGTCTACGAGGGCCGTCTACTGCCGAAGGTCTTCTGGGACCAGCTCGTTCACTGCGACGCAGGACCGAATGTTGTCCGGGCCTATCCGGTCAAAAAAGAGGGGGCTGGCTACAAGGCCGAGATCGTCAATATGTTGCACGGTGCCCGCGACCAGTGGTTTCGCCCTGCAGACGTCTGTGTCGCCCCCGATGGTTCACTGATCATCGCCGACTGGTATGATCCCGGCGTGGGCGGTCACCGGATGGGCGACGTTCAGCGCGGCCGGCTGTTTCGGATCACGCCGTCTGGTCATCGAAAATACAAAGTCCCCATGCACAATGTCTCGACGGCCGAGGGGGCCGTCAAAGCCCTGCTCAGCCCGAACGTCGCCACCCGCTATTTGGCCCGGACAGCCCTTCATAAAATGCAGCAGCAGTCCGAACCGGCGTTGGCGAAGCTCTACAAAGACGGCCAGAACCCGCGTCATCGCGCCCGCGCGCTCTGGTTGCTGGGCGACATCGACGGCCGGGGCAGGCATTACGTCGAGAGGGCCATCGCCGATCGAGATCCGAATATTCGCATCACCGGCCTGCGACTAGTGAGGCGGTTGAAACTGGACGTGCTCCCGTTCGTTCAGCAATTGACCCACGACCCCTCGCCGCAGGTCCGCCGAGAATGTGCGCTGGCGCTGCGGCACAGCGCCTCGCCGCAGGCGGCCAAACTTTGGGCCGAGCTGGCCGCGCAGCACGACGGCAAAGACCGCTGGTATTTGGAAGCGCTCGGCATCGGTGCCGACCGGCAGTGGGACCGGTTCTTCGAAGCCTGGCTGGCCAAAGTCGGCGGCAAGTGGAACACCTCGGCGGGCAGAGACATTCTCTGGCGATCTCGGGCCGCGAAAACAACGGAGTATCTCGCCCGGATCATCAGCAGTTCGTCCACGCCGATGCAGCAGCTTCCACGCTATTTCCGAGCGTTCGATTTGCTCCCTGGTTCCCAAGCTGGAGCTTGGGAACCAGGAAAAAACAAAGAGCTGGCACAATTGGCCTTTGCCACCCGCAGCGACGATTCCGATCGCCGCAGTTTCATCATGGCCGAGGCGGTCGGGCGTTTGAAGAATTTCGACGTCAACAGCAACCCGCGCTACAAGGCGGTCCTCGATCGTGTGCTCAACAACAGTCGCGGCACATCGCAGTTCGTTGCGCTGGTCGAGAAGCTCAGTGTCAAAGAGCGTTATCCCGATTTACTGAAGCTGGCGCAGTCGAAGCCGGCAGAGCAGATCGGGGTCGAAGCGATTCGCACCTTGCTGACGAAAAGAGAGCTCCGGCTGATCAAGCGCGGGCTGGCCGACAACGACCGGCAACGGGCCGTTAACACCGCTCTGGCGCTCGGCAACTCGGCCGACGGGAGGATCGCCAAAATTCTGCTACCGCTGATCAACGATAATTCACAGCCTGTCGAACTGCGTCGGCAGGCCGTGATTTCGACGACGAAAACGCAAAACGGGGCGCGGGAGCTACTCAAGCTGGTTGCTGCGGGCCAACTCGATGCGATCCTCAAAGATGCGGCGGCTTCGTCGCTGCACTCGGCGACGTCGAACGACGTGAAGAAAGAGGCGGCCCAACTCTTTCCGCTGCCATCCTCGAAGGACAACAAACCGCTGCCACCGCTCGCCCAACTGATGAAGATGAAAGGCGACGTGAACAACGGACGTCTGATTTTCAACACGACCGCAACCTGCGCGAAATGCCACATCGTTAACGGCATCGGCAAGCAGGTGGGACCGAACCTCTCGGAAATCGGCGGCAAGTTAAGCCGGCAGGCGAATTTCGATTCGATCCTGTTCCCCAGCGCCGGCATCAGCCACAACTACGAAACCTACACGGTGGTGCTTCTTAGCGGGAACGTAGTCAACGGCATCGTGACCAGCCGGACACCCGATTCGCTGACCCTGAAAGGGACCGACGCCATTGTGCGAACCTTCAAAGGCTCCGAAATCGAATTCATCAAGAAAGAAAACACCTCGTTGATGCCGGCCGATATCCAGAAACTGATGACGGCCCAGGAATTGGTCGACGTGGTTGAGTACATGGTCACTTTGAAGCAGGCCGCGGTTAAGAAATAGCCCCATTTCTCATAAAAGATTCACCGCAGAGGACGCGGAGAGCACAGCGCGGCGAGAAATCCGGGACAAGCAAGTCCGAGTCTGATCGACGGCGGGAAAGCGTCACCGCGAACTGATCGGCTCACCGAGGCCGTATCTGGCAGTCGCCTTCTCGAACTGCTCCGTCGCTTCGGGAAGAAGCGCGCGGAGGTCGGCGGCGCGATGTTCGTCAGAAGGATGCGTCGAGAGAAACTCGGGATGTTTCCGTCCTTGGCCGGCTTCTGCAAAGCGTTCCCAGAACCTTGGCGCTTCTTGGGGGTCGTAGCCGGCTTTGGCCATCAAAATCAGGCCGATGTGATCGGCTTCGGATTCCTGAACTCGGCTGAAGGGCCGGATGGCGGCGTACTCTGAGGTGATGCCGTAAGCGGCCATTATGATTTTTTTCTGGCCTTCTTCCTGGTTGCGGGCCACAAAGTCCAGCCCCTTTTGCAAGCCAGACTGAATGGTTGAGTGGCTCATCCGTTCGCCTCCGTGGCGGGCCAGAGCATGCGCCACCTCGTGCGACATGACCACCGCCAGACCAGCTTCGTTCTGGCAAATGGGGATGATTCCCTCGTAGACGGCGACCTGGCCACCCGGTAGCGCAAAGGCGTTCTGTTGCGGCGAGGCGATCACGTTGAACTCCCACTGGTAGTCGGGCCGGTCAGCGACCGCTGCGATTCGCCGACCGACGCGGTTCACCATGTCGACGTATCGCCGATTGGTGGAGAGCTTTTCGCTCGAGAGAATTTCGCGGTAGGCGTTTACGCCCATCGCGATTTCCTGCGATTCGGACACGATCAGCAACTGTTTGCGCCCGGTGACGGGCGTGCTGCGGCAGCCGGACCAGACGGCGATGCCGGTGGCGGCCAGCAAAACAGCCGTGATCGCCACTTGGGGGATCTTGTACAACCGTGATGGGCAAGCCGGCATGTTGAGATTCACTTTTGATCAGCGGGAAAAAATGCGGACGGAAGATGAGAGGGCCGGAACTATACGGCATCAGCCGCTGGTGGGGCAAGGTTGGATTCTATGCACGGGCCAGGCTGGCCGGGTCGAGACGGCTGAAGTGTTACGAATTGGGTTTCTACAAACAGTTCTTCAACGGGCTATCACCCCGGCAGCATGACCCGCCCGCCACTGGCCACCACGCTCTGGCCCGTCATGAAACTCGATTCGTCACTGACCAGAAATCGTGTTAGTGCGGCGATCTCGTCGGGCTGGCCGTAGCGACCCATCGGTGTGTTGGCGATGATGTGTTGGTGCGCTTCGGGCGAGAGCGTATGGGCCATTTCGGTTTCAATCAGGCCAGGACAGATGCAGTTGATGCGGATGTTGTGCTTTGCCCAGGCCTGAGCACAACAGCGGGTCAGGGCGATGACGGCCGCCTTCGAGGCCGAGTAGTGGACCTGATTTTCGCGTTCACGCAGGGCGGCAATCGACGAAAGTGTGACGATACGGCCGTACTTCCGCTCGATCATCTCGTCCTTGACGGCGTAGACCATGTTGAAGACGCCGTCGAGGTTGACATCCATAGTCCGCTTCCAGGTTTCCCAAGTCACGTCGCTGGCCGGCTCGACGATACTGATGGCACCGGAATGGACCAGGATGTCGATCGGTCCGAACGCTTCTCGGGTTTTGGCGACAATTCGGGCGGCGTCGTTCGGTTTGGAGACGTCGCCGGCGACGGCCATCGCCGTTCCCCCGGCAGATTCGATTTCCGAGACGGTTTCGGCGGCCTGTTGCTCGCGGGAGAAATAGTTGGCCGCCACACGAGCCCCCTCCCTGGCCAGTCGAAGGGAAACCGCGCGGCCAATGCCGCGCGTCCCGCCAGTGACCAATGCCGTCTTGCCTGCAAATGCTGCTTCCGTCATGGTGCCTGCCTTCTGAATGTGTCTGTGTGGTTCTTGTTTTGGGCGGTTCCTCACCGGCCCTTGGCCGGCGGCTACATTAGCTGCCCGTTTCGCCGCGGATCAACGCGCCGTGCGTTAAAGCCGGTTCACCTTGCGAACCTAGCGGAAAGGCAGGCGTTGGGCAAATGTGCGGTTGTCGAAACCGGCGTGGCCTGTCATGGTAGAACAGACAGGTGGACGAGCATGACCAAACTGACACCGCGATCACTGCTCGGCGGGATCGAAATCAGCCGGCAGGAGTCTTTGCGGCGCCTCGAGTCGGCCCTGAAAGTTGAGGCGGCCTGATAATGCAACGCGGCTTACAGAAACAGCAGCGTTATGATCAGTGACAACGGCAACAGAACCATGCAGCTATAGCCCATGTACCCGAAGAAGCTCGGCATGCGGATGTTGTTCTTTTCGGCGATCGCCTTGACCATGAAGTTGGGTCCGTTGCCGATGTAGGTCATCGCCCCCATGAAGACGGCACCCAGGCTGGTGGCCGTCAGGGCCATCACGCCGACGCCAGCCACACTGGCGCCTTCACCGCCCATGGCCTTGGCGGCCTCGAAAAAGACGACATATGTGGGAGCGTTGTCGAGAAAGCTCGATAGCACCCCGGTCCCAGTAGAACTTCATCGGTGTGTCGATTCCGAGCGACGCACCGTGGATGTTGAGCAGTTGGACCGGCGCCTGCATGCAGATGAAAATACCGAGAAACAGCGCGGCGACTTCGAGAATGGCGTCGTAATTGAACGCGTTTTTTCGGCGGAGTTCCGAATCGGTGCTCCACAGCGATAGCGCCGTCAGTCCGAGCATGACCAATTCGCGGAAATAAAGCGGGGCATGACAATTGGTGCCCGGAACAGATTTCGATGGATCGAGCAGCGCCACGCAACCGATCACCCCAATCAGCCACACGAAGTTCATGTTGCCGAGAATCGCAAATCGCTGTGAATGTTCGGGCGGCGCTTCGACAACGGCACGGTCTTCCTTGCGATAACGAACCGTGTCCCAGACAAAGTAGACGGCCAGCAGTACCAGGTTCACAAACAGCCACATGGGCCACAGGCTCAGCGTCCAAGTGAAATGTACGCCACGAAGAAAGCCGAGGAACAGCGGCGGGTCGCCGATGGGCAACAGACAACCGCCGGTGTTGCAGACGACGAAGATGAAAAAGATCACCGTATGGGCAACGTGCTGGCGACGCCGGTTGGCTTTCAACAGGGGGCGGATCAGCAACATAGCCGCGCCCGTCGTGTTAATGAAGCTCGCCAACGCCCCGCCGATGCCGATGATAGTGACGTTCAACTTGGGGCTACCTTCTACGGCGATGCCGCCACTGATCACGTACAGGCTGAACAACAGCGTAATGAAAGGGATCTACTCGACCAGAATGGCGTTTTTCAATACGGCGACGGCCGCGGGGCCATCCAGCGACTGACAGTTCGTGCGTGCTGTGATCGATCACGCCCTGCCCGTATAAGAACACATAATACAACAGAGTGACGGTCCCCAACCCTGCTGCCACCAGCAGCCGGTTCCAGTTGCACTCCCACCAGTGTTCCGTTTTCCGAAAGAGCGGCAAGATCGCAATGCACATCAATAACACCGTGAACGGAACGATACTATAGAGGGCCGGAGCAACGGCCGGGCCGTGAGCGTGCGATTCGGCATGGCCGCCGGCGGCGTGTGGAGTCGTCACGGCGTGGGCAACGGTGATCGGGATGACCTGTGTGGCGGCGACTCGCCAACCCAAGTAAACCAGCACCACCAGGACGATTCCGGCAGTGACGATGCGGCGTGAGAATTCCTGCTCTGCACGGGTTAGCGCGGTCAGTTCCGTCATGTCAACTCCGCTGAAACGCTTTCAAGCAAGCGTATGGCAGGACCATCACAGCCACGACGGTGCACATCCCGTCCGAGGGTCCGACAAGATCTACACGGGGGTTTGTACCCACTTTTCGAGCTTTTCCTTAAGACCGTCGGGAGTGAAGGGTTTCACCAAACAATCGGAAACACCGGCCTGAATGGCGGTCACCACGCGCGCCCGCTCCGCTTCGGTGGTGATCATGATGACCGGAATCTCCTTATTCCTCTGACGGATTCCTTTGAGCAGCGTCAGCCCGTCCATCACCGGCATGTTCCAATCGCTGAGCACGACGTCGAACGGCTGTTTCAGGAAGTATTCGAAGGCCTGCTGGCCGTCCTCGGCATCGACAACGTCCTCAATTCCAAGAGCGTTCAGACACCGTTACTGAATGATGCGCATGGTGCCCGAATCGTCAACAAGCAGAACTTTCATGGGTCTCGTTCCTATCTATGATTGGTTCACGCTGGTGAAACCGACTTCGATGGCAAAGGGGCCGATTTCGGAATCGAAAATAATACAAATTGGCGTCACATTTGACGGATAGTGGACCGTATGGTCCTTCCCCGAAATGATGTTCGGAATGCTGATCGATAGTTGCAGACGCTCCAGTTGGGCTTTCGCCGAACCGGCGATCATGTTGGTCAGCTCTCCAACAGCGTCGCAGACGTCAGAATCGATTTCCGAGACTTCAATCCCGACCATGCGGTTGAGCACTTCCAAAGCGGCACTACGGGAAAGACTCAGCACAATTGTGCCTGCAGCCTTTCCGGTAACTCCAATGATGGCACTGAGCTCGTGTTTCGGTGCCATTGTTTCTTTCAGCGCCATCCCGGTCCGATTCGGGGTGCAACCCAGCATCATCTCGAAGACCGTCCGGGTCGCTGTGATCAACGGATTTACGTAATCGGCCGTTTGGACGAAACTTGCAGCAGTAGCCGTCTTCATGATGCTTCCTTTTTGGCAGATAACAAAACGACAGACAGACCCGTGGAACCGATATCCTCGTCCTAGGGTCGACATTCGGGTTACTAAAATAGACCCCCCGAACGATGCTAGGCAAATCAGCAATCAGAGTCTGTGCCGTCCCACGGAATCTAAAGGGCGTATAGACCACGAAAAACAGGATGGTGCGGCCAGCATTCCAAGTTAAGTTGTTTTTGCAGCTCCGAATTTTCAACCGATAACGACTGAACGGATTGCGGTGTCGCACCGAATGCTGTGTTGAACCGATCATTCCCCCCCAAATCCCTATCAGACGTCGGACTTGCACTGACGTCTGCACAGTTGAGACTGTTCTTGACGTAAAACAACGTCAATATTGTTGACGTTGTTTTCTTTTGACGTTACGACGGTCGAGTATCCGCTAGCAGCATAGCGGCGACCGCACAGACCCCGCGAAACCAAACCTGCCTGCTTCTTGAGGATTTCAAGGGGCCTGACTCTTGCCTGGTATCTTTATGGATACTTTGGGTTCGCCACCCGAGATCGGATCGCCCAAAAATCCGACGCCAGGCGAGACGAGCCTTCCCGCTGCCGCAACCTGCACACACGGGCTGAAGTCAGCGTCTGATTCTTCGATGTGGACACAGTGATCGTTGGAACCACTCGTCTCCTGGTGTCTTATGTTGCCATTTCGTCGTGATCGAAGGGGCCCACCGAATTGCCGCAACAGGCACTTCACGCGAATTACGCAAAACCGTAGGGCTAAATAACTCTGGCGCTTGAAAACTGCTGGCAAATCGGCGAAAAAAGCTTGACACCGGAATCGGGAAGCTGGATGATCGACATTGAAGATTTGTGCCGCATCAGGCAGTGTACCGTTCGATACAGCGTTTTTTTGTTGCGTCGTCCGTAGCAACGTGCAGTGAATGAATGGGCGGCGATCGATGATCGGGCTTTCTGAATCCGACGGAGTTCGTTGTGCAACCGTGCCGGAGGATTCTGGTTTCCCCTGTGATCCAGATTTTGGAAGACTAAGATGGCCACTGATGAACAACGACGCGTTAACATCGAGCAGATTGGTGATGTCACCATCGCAAGTTTCAACGACAAGAAAATTCTCGATGAAACAAATATCCAAATCATCGGAAATCAACTATTCGGCCTGATCGACGAAGGGGGCTGCAACAAGATCATCCTAAATTTCAGCAATGTGGAATACTTGTCGAGTGCAGCTTTGGGGAAGCTGATCACGATGGACAAAAAAGTGAAAGTGGCAAAAGGCGAGTTGCGGCTGTGCAGCATCCGACCTGACATTTACGAAGTCTTTGCGATCACCAAGCTCAACAAGTTGTTCAGTATCCACGATAACCAGGAAATGGCGCTGGAAGGAATGTGAACCGTCCGGTGGTCGCGCCGGCGTTGACGATTGGAAATCGCGAT
>CAUZTK010000107.1:0-11445 GCA_963582395.1 Planctomycetota bacterium
CCCCGAAGTGAAGCAGGGCCGCGTCGAACTGAGTGATCGGTCGGGTTTGGGCATCGATCTCGATTGGGACTACGTGAAGAAACATCCGTATCAAAAATTGAATCTAAGGACATTCATCGACCGGGACGGGGCGCTGCCGATGGTTTGACCGGACGGCGGACAGGGGATCGAGGATAGAATGTCGATGTCCTCTGCTCCCTGTTCGCTCCCCCCCCCCCCCAACACGTACGCGCTGAAGGAGACCAAGAGTGGCAACAATTGAACCTTACAAGCTCGAAGAAATTGTGCACATTCGCGGCGTCGATCACCCCGAATCGATCTCCGTCGGCCCAATGGGCGAAGCCTACACGACCGGAACCGGCGGGCAGGTTTACCGGCTCGATCTCGCCACAAACACGGCTGAACAATTCGCCTCGACCGCCCCTCGGAGAATGCTCGGCCAGGTCGTCGATGCGGACGGCAACCTGTTCTGTGCAGACACCACCGGGAAAATCATTCGCATCACACCGGACGGAACGGAAAGCACCTATGCCACCGGGCCCGGCGGCGAGAATTTCCTCTGCACGAACTACCCCGCCTTCGACCGTCTCGGCAACATGTACGTTTCCGACAGCGGTGACTGGTCGCATACGGTCAACGGGCACATCTACAAGATCGCTCTCGGCGGAGGCGAAGCCGCCTTCTGGTATCCGGAGCCTGTTGATACGCCCAACGCCATCGCCCTCGACGCCGAGGAACGGCATCTGTACTTCGTGGAAACATTCGGCAGCAGCATCGCCCGCATCGCAATTCGCGAGGACGGCTCGGCCGGGAAATTTGAGCGAGTCGTTCACATGCCCCGGCACATTCCCGATGGGATTGCATTCGATGAACAGGGCCGTTTGTGGATCGCCTGTCACCGGCCCGATGCGATTTACGTCTTCGACTTGAATTCCCGCAGGCTGGAATTATTCGCAGAAGATTGGGCCGGCGAAATGCTCCGGGGCCCGACGGATGTCACCTTTGCCGGTGAGAACCGAGACATCCTGTTAGCCGCCTCGCTCGACAATCTGGTCGTCCACCGTTTCGACAACACCGGCGCTCGCGGTTTGAAGCTCAATCATCCCCATTTCTGAAAGTCTTACGTTCTCATGGCTGATGAAAAACTTCGCTTTGCATTGATCGGGACCGGCGATTTCGGCCCACATTTTGCGCCATACATTAACGAAGTAGCCGAACTCGTTGCCGTCTGCGATCCCAACCCAGAATCGCGGACTCACTTCAAGGAACAAACAGGGCTCGATCTGCCGGAATTTGATCATCACGAGAAACTTCTCTCCGGCATAGACGTCGATGCCGTCGCCATTACCAGCCCGAATTTCACCCACAAGGAAATCGCGGTCGCAGCCGCGAGAGCCGGCAAACATGTCTACTGCGAAAAAGCGATGGCCAATTCCGTTCCCGAATGTTGGGAGATGGTGAAGGCTTGCGATGATGCGGGCGTGCGGTTGATGGTGGGTCACAAACGACGGCTGCGACCACCCTGGAGGCGAATGATCGAACTCCGCGAACAACTCGGGGCACCGTTGGCGATCACATCGTGCGCCTACTACGATGCCCGGTCATACGATCATGGGGGTTGGTGGACCAAAAGCGACCAATGCGGCGGAACTCTGCCTGTCATCGGCGTGCACATCGTCGACTGGATGCGAGGCATGTGCGGCGATGTCGTCAACGTCCGTGCGACCGCCCCACCACAGGTCGATCCGCGCTACGACTTCCCCGACACACTGCACGTCTCACTCACTTTCCAATCCAAAGCGGTGGCGACGCTAAACGTGTCGATGGTTTATCCGCTGTTGAAGTTCCGGGAGTCGGGTGGACCGATGGTTATCTGCGAGAACGGTGGAATGCGGTTTGTGCCGTCTATGGAGTATCTCGACCTGCATTGGAAGCACCACGATGACACCGAACCCCGCTTCGAGCGATTTGACGATCTCGGTTTCAATCATGCCTACCGTCAGGAATTCGGTGATTTCATCCGCTGGGTCACCGACGGTACCGAGCCCTGCCTAACATGGCGTGAAGGACTTCGTTGCGTCGAAGTGATGGAGGCAGCACATCGTTCAGCCGACGAGAACGGTACGGTGATTACGTTGCCGCTGTACCCAGAACTAGGCTGACGCGCGCCGTCTAATGGGCGGTTAGGTGGACAAAGTTATCCCCATACGCGGCTTGAGAATCGGGGAGCTTTGCTGAAATTCTTCTCGGGTCGATGAGCCAAGGTTGGGCAGCGGCAACAGAGGCCTTCTTTGCGGATTGTCGGACCTGGTCAAATGCAGGGACAATCGCTTGTCTGCCAATTCGATGACGACCAAAGTCGTGTGAAGGTTCGGAATATTCATCTGATCGGAAAGAGACGCCGGTGGGAGTCGAACCCACTTCGACCGTAGCTGTCGATTCTATGCGCATGGGATAGCCCGGATTATTCATGAGGTGTTCGCTCGACTAATACAAGCACGAAGCGCAAGCTAGTGTGTACGGCATGGACTCACTTGCTTGCGTTTCGTGCTTGTATGCGCGGCGTTTTGGACAAGATAGTCGCAACGCCTTTTTACGACTTTGCTTGCGCGAGTTGAGGCTCGCCTCATGAATAACCCGGGCTAAACGTTGAGAGGTGATAGCGGAGCGACTCCAGCACGCTTACGACCACCGTCCGACGACGTACTCTACGAAAAAGTCCTCAAAATCAGTGACTCCCAGATGCGATCACTGAAGATCACACGACGCCGTTTCTGCTCCAATCTGAACGATACCATCCGGACAAGGAAGTCGGAAAATAGCTGATCCGCACTTTCTAAGCAAGGTCGGACTGTCTCTGTCGCCTCGTTTTCCGCTTGAGCCATTTCGGACCCTGCCGTGCCGGCGCTGTTGTGTCAAATTCATGAGCGACGCCGATAACCGCCGGGACAAGGCGGGCGGGCATGTTGGCCGGTTTATCCTGTAGACGACGGACATCGGCTCCTAACCGGTTCAATTTCTGGTCCAGCCGGTCGTAACCGCGGTCGAGGTGGTAAATGCGGCGGATCACCGATTCACCCTCGGCAGCCAGCGCTGCAATGACCAGCGCCGCGCTGGCCCGCAGATCACTGGCCATCACACACGCTCCGCTTTGCTTCTCGGTGCCGTTGATAATGGCACTGTTGCCTTCTCGGCGGATGTCGGCGCCCAGTCGGACCAGTTCCGGTGCGTGCAGGAAGCGATCGGGGAACACCTTGTCGGTCACGATACTGATACCGCTGACCGCTGAAAGCAACGCGGTGAACTGCGCCTGTACGTCGGTCGCCAGACCGGGATACGGCAGGGCGATGATGTCGGCCGACTGGAGTCGGCCAGGAACGCTGACGGTCACTCGTTGTAGCTCCGCACCCAGCCCCGGCGTGCCGCCCCGCTCCGGTCCTGACGGTTCAATGCGAATCCCAATTTCGTTGAGTTTTTCAATCACCGCCGTCATGTGCGCCAGACAAACATTCTCCAGCTCGACCCGGCCCCGTGTCATCGCGACGGCGATCATCAACGTGGCCGCTTCGATTCGGTCGGGGATCACCTGATGTTCGCATCCTTCGAGACGCTCGACTCCTTCGATTTTCAGAAATGGCGTCCCCAGCCCGGTGATGCGGGCCCCCATTCGGTTCAGGTAGCAGCCCAGGTCAAGCACCTCCGGTTCGCAAGCGGCCGCCTCGATGGTGGTGACGCCCTCGGCCAGCGTGGCTGCGGTCATCACGTTGCAGGTCCCTGTCACCGTGCTGCCGAACGGCCCGCCGAGATAAATGTTCGCCCCCCGCAGGCGGCGGGCTTCGGCGACGACATAGCCGTTCTGGATGCAGATGTCGGCCCCCAATGCCCGCAGTCCCTTCAGGTGCAAGTCGATAGGGCGGTCGCCGATGTTGCATCCGCCCGGCAGCGAGACACAGGCCCGGCCCCGTCGGGCGAGCATCGGCCCCAGAACGCAAAAACTGGCCCGCATTCGGCGAACGAGATCGTATTCGGCAACACAGCGCTGCGGGGCGACGGCCTCAAGCTTCAGGACCCCGTCATCTTGCCGGCTGACCTGCACGCCCAGCGTTTCCAGCAGATGCGATAACGTCGTGACGTCGACCAGATCAGGTACGCTGTGCAGATGGCTGGGGCCTTCAGCGGCCAGTGCGGCAGCCATGATCGGCAGCGCCGAATTCTTGGCACCACCGACAGCCACCCGGCCTGCCAGTGGCCTCCCGCCTCTGATGACGAACATCTCCATCCGTGGAGCTCCGAGTCGTCCCTGTTAAGAGTCGTCCCTGTTAAGAGTCGTCCCTGTTAAGAGTCGTCCCTGTTAAGAATTGAGTATTGGGGCCGAACCTGTCGTGTAATGTCATCGGTCGTGTTGCCGGCCGATCGGCTCCTCACGAGCGGCGGCCAGCATACACCAATCGCTCCTTTCCTGCGAGGTCTTTGCTGACGCCAATCTCTTCGTAGGTCTCTTGAGAGCGAAGCAGTTCGGTCACGGTTTCGGCCTGTCCGGGATCGATTTCCAGAAGTAAATGGCCTCCCGGAACGAGAAAATCCGACGCCTCGGCAACGACCCGGCGAATCACGTCTAAGCCATCGGGACCGGCAAGCAGCGACAGCCGCGGTTCGTGCAGCCGAACGTCGGCTTGCAGCGTTTCCCATTCCCCTTCAGCCACGTAGGGCGGATTGCTGACGATGATCTCGAACTTTTCCGAACCGGTTCGGCCAGACCCGGACCGGCTCTGAAATGTTGCGAACAAATCGCCCTGCAGGAAACGGATGCGGCCGGCTACTTGATGCTGTGAGGCGTTGACACGGGCGATTTCCAGGGCCGGCAGGCTGATGTCGATGGCCGTGACCTGCGCGTCCGGTTTGTTGACCGCCACGGCGACCGCAATGCAGCCCGAACCGGTACCCACGTCGAGAATTCGCGGTTCGGGCTGCCCTTTAAGGCGTTCCAGCAGTTCCACCACCAGCGTTTCGGTGTCGGGCCGCGGAATGAGCACGTCGGAGGTGACCCGTAAATTGAGGCTGAAAAACTCGCGGTGACCGACCAGATACGCAACCGGCTCGTGCTGCGCCCGCCGCTGCACCAGTTCCCGCATGGCCTGTCGTTCCCCATTGCTGAGGAGGCCCTCGTAACGCGTGTAAAGCTTAATGCGCTGACAACCGCGAGCATGGGCCAGCAAAATTTCCGCATCCAGACGCGGTGTCTGGCTGCCATGCCGCCTAAGGTGATCCGTGGTCCACTCCAGGACGCGGCGGATGGTCCACGACACGTCGGTCGCCGCCGAATGTTTTGTCGGTTGAGCAGTCACGCTGTCTCAGGTTGTCAGAATATCAGGTTCTCAGCAGGTCGCGAAGTAGATCGCCTAACCTCAATACCGTTAAATTAAGCGTAAGGTATTTCATTGATGGAGTTTGAATGCCAGTGCCGATCAACCGACCAGCATTGATATTTCCCTGATCGCTACTCCCGGTGCACCGCGCTCGCACGGTCGGACAAGCCGCTCGTGTCACCCATAAACCATTTTTCCCAGAGGCTTTATCGTTAATTAAACGGTATTGCGCCTAACATCCCGGCCGATGGCCACAGCGGCCCCTGCCGAAGTCAATTGGCCTTGGCCTGTGAGCCGACGCCCAGGCGTTCCTGGCGGTCGAATTCCAGCAAAGGCTCGACAAGCTCGTCGAGATTGCCCTGCATAATCTGATCGAGCTTGTACAGCGAGAGGTTGATCCTGTGGTCGGTCACTCGGCCCTGAGGAAAGTTATAGGTGCGAATGCGCTGGCTGCGGTCTCCAGAACCGATCAGTGTCCGTCGCTGGTCGGCACGGGCCTGTTGAGCTTCTTGCTGCTTGGCTTCGAGCACTCGGCTGCGGAGCACCCGCAGCGCCTTGGCTTTGTTCTTGTGCTGGCTCTTTTCGTCCTGACACTGCACGACAATGCCGGTCGGCAGGTGTGTGATGCGGATGGCGCTTTCGGTCTTGTTGACCTTCTGACCCCCCGGACCGCTGGCATGAAACGTGTCGATCCGCAAATCGTCGGGGATGAGTTCGACCTCAACCTCGGTGGCTTCCGGCAAGACTGCCACCGTGGCCGCGCTGGTGTGAATGCGGCCCTGTGTTTCGGTTTCGGGCACGCGCTGCACACGGTGTCCGCCGCTCTCGAACTGCAGCTCGTGGAAGGCCCCTTCACCGGAGATCGAAAAAATCACATCTTTGAAGCCGCCCAGCTCGGTGGGATGAGCTCCGATCAGCTCCCACTTCCAGCCGCGATTCTCGACAAACCGCTTGTACATTTCGAACAGGTTACCGGCAAACAGGGCCGCCTCGTCGCCACCGGTGCCGGCGCGTATTTCCATGATCAGCCCACCGCGAGTGATCGAATCGCCTGCCGTGGCCAGCTCTTCGAGCGGTGATTGCATCGCCTGGAGTTTTTCGAGCAGTTCCTCCAGTTCGTGTTCCGCGTAGGCCTTCGATTCCAGATCGGTCTCTTCGGCGGCGATTTCCCGGGCGGCGTCGAGGTCGTCCTGCAAGGCATGATACTCACGGACCGCCTTGGCAACTTTCGCCAGTCCTCCCAGCTCGCGCTGTAGCGGGATGAACTTGGCGGGATTAGCAGAGATTTCGGGATCCTGAAGCTGCCGTTCCAGCTCTTCGTATCGTTTGAATTTGATTTCGAGACTGGGAAACATGGCGATCGCCGAATAGCGACTCGAAAACGTCGAACATGCGGTTTATAACCCGGCGGAGCCGGAACCAAAAAAGTCGAGGGTCAAGAGTCGAGGGCCGGAAAAAACAGCGTTGAACAGTTGGTATCATCCGGTCGATAGTCCGTCTCTTTCTGGATCTGGACTCTCGGCCCTCGACAGAATTCACCAGGGATTCGCCAAGTCCAGCAAAGTGACAACATGTTGATAAGTTTCATGCTGTAAGACGCTATGGGGTGGGTGAAGCAGCAGCCCGTCATCGGATGAATCGACGGAGACGGCACCCGCAACAGAGCGGCTCGGCGCAGAACAACAGAGCCAGATTCCCGGTGGATTGCAGCAGCTACGACTCGCCCGATCCGCCCGAGGCGGCTTTGGTCGATGCGGCCTCCTTCTCCGCCTTTAGCTTCGCCTCTTCTCGGCGTTTGTCCCAGTTGTATTTTCGCTGGAACTTCTCGACACGGCCGGCCGAGTCGACGTATTTCTGCTTACCGGTGTAGAACGGGTGGGACGCCGAGCTGACGTCGACCTTCACCAGCGGGTAATCGTTTCCGTCCTCCCACTGGATCGTCTCCTTCGACCCGATGGTGGAGCGCGTCAAGAATTTGAAACCGGTCGACGTATCGAGAAACACGACAGGATGGTATTTGGGGTGAATGTCGCTCTTCATGACTCTGTAATCCGAAACGCCTCGATTTTCTGATGTTTAAGTCCACAGGGACTACGAAGTGTAGGACCTCCCCGTGCAGACGGCAAGCTCAAAGGGATGCTCATTTCGGCCGGGGAATGACCTACATTGAATTTTTTGTGGGCTGAAAACCCTTCGGGCCTGAATATAGAGGAGTAACAGCCTCGGGAAATAATGGAATATTCGTTTTCAGCACCATGATGGCCTGCTTTGCGGCCCGACTTCCAGGATAAACCTTCAAGATCTCTTGCAGAAGTTTTTGTGCCTACTGCAACTTCTTCTCAACTCCACCTTCGGCGAGTTGCTTGCGCACACGAGCTATCTCGGATTTCAGCTCTTCCTCTTTCATCGTCTTGACACGTTGCTTAAGGAGTTCCACGAGTTCGGCCCCAAGTTCCCCAAGTCGGCTTCGCTGCTCTTGCTGAATAGATTTCACTGTCTGAGTCAAAGGGATCTGAGCCAAAGTGTTTGGCAGATGTTTTGACAGTTGGAGCGAAAATGGAGTCGCCATTTGTTCGAATTTGTCGTCCTTCTTGTGACATCGAATTACCGACGAAAAACGATGCAACGAAGCCACCGACCATCAGTACGAAAAATATGGTTTTCTTCATCGAACCGCTCCTTACAAAAACAGATGGAATCGAAACGTAAAGCTCTGCACTGCATGACTGTATCGTATCAATCCCGCATCTGTTCAGAGCGGATCGACGACCACAGCCGCCATCGCCATGCACGATGCGCGGCCGAGACAGCCATCGCCCTGGAACTCAGATCGCTGCGTTAAAACTCGATTTCAACTGAATTTGAGTTTTTCGTCTTCGCCCCGGTTCGCTCGGCGACGCTGTAGGTATCGGTTTCGCGGCCGGTGTAGGCGACCAGAAGTTCCGCCAGCAGCCCCAGCGAAATGGCCTGTGCCCCCAACAACGCTGCCGCCACCGAATAAGCCAGCAGCGGTCTGTTGCCGATGGGGGCAAAACCCATGCTGCCGACGTTGGTCAGCAGCCAGACAATGCTAAGGTAACCCAAACCCAGAAACCCGATCGAGAAGAAAATCAGCCCCACCGCCCCCAGCATGTGTTGCGGCCGTTGACCGAAGCCGGTCAGAAACTTGACGGTCAGTAGGTCGAGAAACCCGCGCAGAAACCGCCAGGCACCGTACTTCGAGACGCCGTGTCGTCGGGGCCGGTGGGCGACCGGAATTTCGACGACTCGGAACCCGCGGGCCTGCGCCAAGATGGCGATGAACCGGTGCAGTTCGCCGTAGATGCGGATTTCGGCGGCCACTTCCGCGCGGAACAGCTTCAGGCCGCAGTTATGATCGTGCAGCTTCAAACCGGTCAGTCGTCCGGCCATCCAATTGAACACCCTGCTGGGATAGACTTTGTGCCACGGGTCCTGCCGCCGTTGTTTCCAGCCGTTCACCACGTCGTAGCCTTTGTGCAGCTTGGCCAGGAATTGTGGGATCTCGGCCGGATCGTCTTGCAGATCGGCGTCCATCATCATAATGACGTCGCCGCCGGCGGCCCGCATGCCGGCGGTCAGCGCGGCCGCTTTGCCGAAATTGCGGCGAAAGCGAATTCCCGAGACCCGATGGTTCGCTTCCGTCAACTCCTGGATCACGTTCCAGGATCGGTCCGTTGAGCCGTCGTCGATGAAGATCACCTCGACATCGATCTCGTGCGCATCACAGACCCGACCGATTTCGCGGTGCAGCAGAGCCAGACTTTCGGACTCGTTGAGCAACGGAATAATGATCGACAACATTGCTCGAAGCGCCTAGTGTGGGCCTGCATCGGGTGTTCGGTGACGGACCGTATAGTATAAGATCGCGGCGACCAGAATTTCAGTCAAAAACCAAACGGCCCGCAAGAAGATCGCCGCGGCAACCGCTGTCTGGGCGTTGATTGAGGGCTGAAGCCGCAGCACTTCAATCAGGACCCCCTCGCGAGGTCCGATGCCTCCCGGAGCGAACAAGACCACAAAACCGATCACCGTCGCCCCGGAGACGGCTCCCATCCAAATCGGCCATTCAGACAGATTCAGCGGCTCGCCGGAAACGGCCCGAATTGTCAATCCCAAACTCAGACCATGAATCGCCCAGCCGACGACAAACGCGGCCAAACCTGCCGCTAACAGACCCTTGTCGATCGACAGCGATTCTTGCGTTTTGAAGTCGGAACTTTTTTGCAACATCAAGACGGCAACGCGGTTCAACAGCCGCGAAATCACTGGCAGCCCGAGTCCCGTGACCACCACGACCACAACCGCTGCCAAAATCTGCGAGTTGATCAGCGCTGAGTAGAGCGGATTGACCGCGATCCAGCAAATCCAGTTGGGCCAGGTCTCCGGCTGCGCCTCTGCCAGAAGCAGAGGCGACAACAACGTCGCCACGGCCGCACCGGCAGCCATCATTACCAGGGTTTCGTAAGCGGCCGCTAAGCCCGCCGCAGCGGCACCCGATCCACGATCCTTCACCAGGGCCGCTCGAATGACCACCGCGCCCGCTTTTCCCGGAACGTACTTGCCCAGATGGCCGCAGTAGTAACCGCGAGCGGCGGAGGCAAAACTCACCCGGCCGCCGAGACGCTGCATCATTTTGCGCCAAAACCAGACCGACGGCAGCCAGCCAACCGCATACGCACAGCCAGAGAGCATCAGCCACTTGAAATCCCAGCGAACTTCGGACAGAGTGACTCCATCCTGCTGCCAAAGATCGATGCACCGCCGAACCACAAACGCCAACACCAACGCAAACAGCGACCACTTCAGGACTGGCCAGATCCACCGGCGAACTGAAGAAGGCGTAGCAGCTTGATTCTCGACTTCCGACGGGTTCATGCCGGCCGCCTATTTCCGGTGCACGACAAAGCCCGGGATGTTCACCCGCACTGAAAACAGGGTTTTGCCGGCAGTGATGTAGAGCGTCTTGAGGTCGTCCCCGCCGAAGGTGACGTTGGTGAGCACGTCTTCGGAAATCGGAATGCGGCCTTTCAATTCCCCCTGCGGCGTGACGACCCAGATGCCGGGCGGAACGTCGTTGGTTTCGTGCGGCCCCCGCGGTCGAGAAATGCCGGCGGCAATGTACAGCATGCCCTGCCGGTCGACGGCCATGCCGTCGCCGCCCCGTCCGGGAGCGAAATCGTAGACGACTCGCTGGTTCGAGACTTCGCCGTCATCCGAAAGATCGAACGCCCAGATCTTCCGGTTGCCGCCGACGACCGGACAGCTATCGACCAGGTAGAGTGTCTTTTCGTCGGGGCCCAAGGCGATGCCGTTGGGACGCTGGATCTCGGGTTGCGAGATGGCCCGCGTCACCGTGCCGTCCGGAGCGATGCGGTACACCGATTCGTGCTCCATCTGCATTTGCCGGCGGTCGTGGTAGCAGGGGTCGGTGAAGAAAATAAAATCGTTGGTGCAGGCGGCAATGTCGTTGGGCGCGTTGTAGCGGGCACCATCGAAGCGGTCGGCCAGGACTTCCATTTGGCCGGTTTTGGGGTCGATACGGGTGACTCGCCGTCCGCCGTCGCCGTCGCTCCATTCGTTCCCCTCACAGGCCAGCAGCCGGCCCTGGGGGTCGAACAGCAGGCCGTTAGCCCGTCCGCTCGGATGACGAAAGACCGTCACCTCAGCGGTCGAGGAATCAAATCGCATGATGCGGTTGTTGGCGATGTCGGAGAAATAGACGGTCCCGTCGGCGGCGGCTGCGGGACCCTCGGTGAATGCAATCGTTGCGGCCGGCTCGGGAGTGGAGCCCTCCTCAACAATACCGGACGGCAACGATGCAGAGCGATCATCAATGCTCATGGGGGGTTGGTTAACCTTTCGGCTTTGCTGATTGCTGAGGGTTCATCGCTGTCTTCAAAAAAACTCATCGTCTTCCGGGAGGTCCTTCTCGGTGATGATTGTCAGTTCGCTTTCGCCGATGGCGACCAGTCCTTGATCGATGTCGTCGACGTAAAAAGCGACGGCCCCACGGCCTCGCCGACGAAACAACAGTGGATAGCTGTAATGAATATTGACC
>CAUZTK010000108.1:0-11374 GCA_963582395.1 Planctomycetota bacterium
GTCCTATCCCCTCTCAATCGACGGGAAATGTAAGCCGTTTCCGGTTTCGGCTACAAGATGAACCTGCTCAGATCCTCGTCGCCGGTGATCGTTTCCAATTGGCTTCGCACATATTTGGCGTCGATGACGAACGTTTTCTTCTTCGTGTCGGGGGCCGCAAAGCTGATCTCTTCCAGCAGCCGTTCCAGAATTGTGTAAAGCCGCCGGGCGCCGATGTTTTGCGTCGTTTGGTTCACCTGGTAAGCGATGTCTGCCAGCTCTTCGATGCCGTCCTGCTTGAACTTCAGCTTGACGCCATCGGTGGCCAGGAGCGCTTCGTACTGTTTCGTCAAGGAATTAGTCGGTTCGGTCAGAATGCGGATGAAATCGTCGCGAGTAAGGTCCTGCAGTTCGACACGGATCGGAAATCGGCCCTGGAGTTCGGGCATCAGGTCGGAGGGTTTTGAGCGGTGGAAGGCGCCCGCAGCGATAAACAGCATGTGTTCGGTTGTGACTGTGCCGTAGCGAGTTTGGACGGTGGTCCCCTCGACAATCGGCAGCAGGTCCCGCTGCACGCCCTGCCGGCTGACGTCGGCACTGCGTGTCCCTTCTTCGGGGCCGCAGATTTTGTCGAGCTCATCGACAAAAATCATGCCGTTGTTTTCCGCCAGCTGAATTGCTTCCTCGTTGATGGCGTCGCGATCCATGAGTGCTTCGGTTTCCTGCTCCAACAGGATCTCGCGGGCGTCGGAGACGGTGACCTCACGCTCGCGGCTTTGACGTGGCATGATTTTCTCGAAGACGCTCTGGAAATCGATGTCCATCTGCTCCTGGCCCATGCTGGAGAATACCTGGACCGGCATCGCCCGTTGCTCGATGGTCAGCTCGACTTTACGGTCCTCTAGTTCGCCGGCGCGCAGCTTAGAGCGGAATTTTTCCCGCGTCCGGTCGTAACGCTGATCTTGCTCATCACGTTCCTGATCGTCCGTGGGCTCCCATTCGAGAGCGGGGACGAGCAATTCCAGCAATCGCTCTTCGACATTTTGTGAGGCGCTGGACTCCACCTCTTGACGTTTTTTAGCTGTGACCAGATTGACCGCTACTTCGACCAAATCGCGGATGATGCTCTCCACGTCGCGGCCGTAGTATCCCACTTCAGTGTACTTGCTGGCTTCGACTTTGACGAACGGAGCCCCTGTCAGTTTCGCCAGCCGCCGCGTGATCTCGGTTTTGCCGACACCGGTCGGGCCGATCATAATGATGTTTTTCGGCGTGACCTCTTTTCGGATGTCGTCGGATAGCCGATTCCAGCGCCAACGATTCCGCAGAGCAATGGCGACAGCCCGTTTGGCGTCGCCCTGTCCGACGATGTGCTTGTCCAGTTCGGCGACGATTTCGCGCGGCGTCAGTTCGCGCACTTAAGCTCCTCCACCGTAATGTTCTCGTTCGTGTAGACGTCGATCCCCGCGGCGATCTTCAGCGCTTCGCGGACGACGTCAGTCGCCGACAGATCGGCGTGCAGGACCAGGGCACGGGCCGCGGCAACCGCGTACTGTCCGCCCGAGCCGATGCCGATGATGAAGTCGGCCGGCTGCACGACGTCGCCCTGCCCGGTAATCAGCAGGCTGTACTGTTCGTTAACGACGATCATCAGCGCTTCGAGCCGCCGCAGCACGCGGTCGGTCCGCCAGTCGCGGGCCAGTTCGGTAGCGGCCCGAGTGATGTTGCCCGGGTAGTCCTTCGCCTTGGTCTCGAAACGCTCTAGCAACGCGAAGGCATCGGCCGTCGAACCGGCAAACCCGACCAGCACCTTGTTGTCGAGCATCCAGCGGATCTTGCTGGTGTCGGCCTTGAGAATGGTCTCGCCGTAGGTCACCTGTCCGTCGCCGCCCAGCGCAACCATCCCCTTATGCCGAACGCTTAGAATGGTCGTCGATCGTGCTCGCGACGGCGATACCGATCCACCGGCCCAATTGATCCCCGACGATGTCATTGCCCTGCGCCCTAAGTGATGCGTCTGTATCCGGTCCACGCGACAAAGCTAACAAGTGCCCTGCCATGCGACAAGCGCAAAGGATTTGTCCAATTTTCTCGAAGAACCGGCTCGGTTCGGCTGTCGAAGTTGGCGGGTTGAGCTACGATGGACCGCGCCTGCGAACCGAAACGCGTCAGGAATTGTCTCACTGACACAGCCGTAACCCGTCAGCGACGGAGCTTGTATGACCCCACGGAGAATTCTGGTGACCGCGGCGTTGCCGTACGCCAACGGTCACATCCACATCGGACATCTGGTCGAATACATCCAGACGGACATCTGGGTGCGGTTTCAGAAGCTGCGCGGTCATCGCTGCATCTACATTTGCGCCGACGACACACACGGCACGGCGATCATGATCCGCGCCCGCCAGGAGGGCCGTAGCGAAGAAGAGCTGATCGCCGACATGCAGCAGGCGCACATCCGCGACTTTGCTGGCTTCGACATCGAGTTTGACAACTACGGCAGCACCAACAGCCCAGAGAACCGCGAGTTGTGTGCCGAGTTCTGGACGGCCATTCGCAAGGCCGGACTCGTCAAGGAAAGAGACGTCGAGCAGCTTTACGATCCGGTCGAGATGACATTTTTGGCCGACAGGTTTGTGCGTGGGACCTGCCCGAAATGCGAGACTCCCGACCAGCCCGGCGACAACTGCTCGAATTGCGGGGCACACTACAGCCCCATTGAACTGATTGATCCGGTCAGCACTTTAAGCGGGGCGACGCCCGAAGCCCGCACGGCCGCTCATCTGTTTATCGAGCTCGAAAATCTGCACGGGTTCCTGGAAGATTGGACGCAAAGCGGCGAGCATCTTCAAGACGAGGTTGCCAACTACCTGAAGGGGCATTTTCTCAACGAACCGCTACGGGATTGGGACATCTCTCGGCCGGGACCGTATTTCGGTTTCGAGATTCCAGGCAGTCCCGGCAACTACTGGTACGTGTGGTTCGACGCGCCGATTGGCTACATGGCCTCCACCAGGCAGTGGTGCGACAAGCGGGGCGAGAACTTCGACGACTGGTGGCGGAACGCCGAAACCGAAATCCATCACTTTATCGGCAAAGACATTCAGTATTTCCACTGCCTTTTCTGGCCGGGAATGCTCAAAACAGCCGGCTTCAATCTGCCGACGAAAGTACATATTCATGGATTTCTGACCGTCGGCGGCGAGAAAATGTCGAAGTCGAAGGGCACGTTCGTGATGGCATCGACGTATCTTAGGCATCTCGACCCGGCCTATTTGCGGTACTACTACGCCGCAAAACTCGGCCCGCGGCTGGATGATTTGGATCTAAACTTAGGCGAGTTCGTCAGTAGGGTGAATTCGGATCTGGTCGGCAAGGTGATCAACCTCGCCAGCCGGGCGGCCAAGTTTGTCAAGGGGGACGTCTTATCCGAGACGTATCCCGAAGATGGCAGACTGTTTCAACAGGGGGCCGAAGCGGGTGACCGCATTGCCGAGTTGTACGAGAACTGCGATGACAACGCCGCTATGCGGGAAGTTATGCTGCTCTGCGACCGTGCGAACAAGTATTTCGAGGACCGCGAACCGTGGACGCTTCGCAAGCAGCCGGACAGTCAGGATGAGCTGCGCGACGTCTGCACCGTGGCGTTGAACCTGTTTCGGCAGATTGCGATTTATCTAACACCGGTGTTGCCGCGGCTGGCACAGCAGACGTCGCAATTGTTGAACGACGAGATCGGACCCGGCGACTGGAACAAGTCACAGACGCCGCTGCTGGGCACGCCGGTGGGCAAGTTCCAGCACATGCTGAAACGTGTCGAGCAAAAACATGTACAAGCCATGATCGAAGAAAGCAAGCAGGCTAATGAACCGGCCGCATCACAATACGACGACTCTCCCGAGTCGCTCCAGAAAGAGCCGTTGACCTCTGAGGAATGCTCGTTCGACGAATTCATGAAGGTCGACATGCGAGTGGCGCGTGTCATTGAGGCTGAAGATGTCGCAGGGGCTGACAAACTACTTCGGCTGAAGCTTTCGTTGGGCGGCGACGAAACCCGCAACGTGTTAGCTGGCATCAAAGGGGTTTACAAACCCGCAGACCTGCTCGGCCAGTTGGTCATCTGCTGCGCGAACCTGGCACCGCGAAAGATGCGGTTCGGAGTGAGCGAAGGCATGGTACTGGCAGCCGGTCCGGGCGGGAAGGACATTTACGTCTTGCGATCCGACAGCGGTGCCAAACCCGGTATGCGCGTGCGTTAAATAGAGTGATACCGTGGCCCAACGGGTCGCACGACAACTCATCTGCGATCTCGCTTATGAATCGCCGAAGACGCGACGCCACCAGGACTTCGAGGTCGGGGCGTCATAATGGATGCGGAACCGGAGCCCGCGGCCGAGGGTCAGCCTGTCGCCGGGACGGAGCACACAGTTGGTGACCCCGATGCCGTTCACTTCAATGCCGTTGGTGCTGCCCAAATCAACAATTCGCCAGCAGCCGCGCCTTAGCCGCAATTCGCAGTGCCGACCGGAGACCTGACGGTCGGGCAGGACCAGATCGCATTCGGCGTCGCGGCCGATAACGATGCGCTCTGCCTTGAGCGGGACCGCGGTGCCGCCCTCCAGCGACACCAGAAAGGCATCACCTTTCGGCAGCGGTGTTGAATCGTCAGCCAAGCATGAAGTTGCTGAACCGAAGGTGCCCGATGACTCACCTAATACGAGTTCGTTGCGGCCTTCATCGGCGCGGCGCCCCGTGGCCCCAGGTGTTGGCTCTAATCCGGCACTTTCCGGTTGAGTATCTCGTTCGATGGCGGTCTCTAAAGTGGCGGTAGACCGCCGGGCCGTGCGAGACGATGACGATTGAGTGCCACTGCGTTTTCGGGCCGATTGCGAGGCGGCCAATCGCCGTCGACCCTCTTTCTCGCGAGCCGCCAGGATCGCACGAAAGTCGAAATCGAGCGGCTCTCGCCCAGTGAAAGGAGCCAGCGCCCGTTCGACGTCGGCTGCGGTCGCAAACCGCTGTTTGGGCTGCTTGGCCATCATCTTCTCGACGATGCCCAACACCGGTTCGGGAATTCCGGAGACCAATTCTCGCAACGGCCGCGGCGGCCGGTTCCGATGTGCTTCGAGAACATCGGAGACGGGCCGTGATCCGGCGTTCGAGGAGATCGAAAACGGAACCCGACCCGACAACGCATGGTAAAAGGTGCAGCCCAGGCTATAGAGATCGGCCCGTCGGTCGACCGCGTTACTGTCGTGCGATTGCTCCGGGGGCATGTAGTTCGCCGTGCCCAAACAATCGTGGCCGAAAAGCATCACCAGCGAGAACTCGTCATCCTCGGCTTCCTTGCCGACCAGCGACAGACCGAAATCTAGGACCTTCACCAGGCTGCCGGCGGAGATCAACACATTCGACGGTTTGACGTCGCGATGCACGAAGCCGGTTTGGTGGGCGTGATGGAGTCCGTTTGCCGCCTGGCGGATGATATCACACGCCTGCGGCCAGAGAATCCGTCGCTTTTTTTCGATCAACTCGTGCAGGCCAATTCCCTCGAACAACTCCATGATCACGTAGGGAACACCGGCCGCCCACCCGAGCAGCTCGGTCCGCATGAGATTGGGATGATTCAGCTTCCTGCCTGCGCAGGCTTCCAGTTTCAGCCGGGTCAGCATGCCGGCATCATTTTCAAACCGTTCGGTCAGCACCTTCAAGGCCACCCGCCGGTGAGTCTCGACCTCTTCGGCCAGGTAGACCCAGCTCATTGCTCCCGAACCGAGCAGTTCCAGGACTTTGTACCGGTCGTACAGAAAGCCGCGGGAGAAACCCCGCAACAGCCGCTCCGCCTGAAACCGCGTGATCAGGCCGTGCGAGATAAGCGTGAGGGCGGCTGCTTTGGCCGAGGGCAACTCGTCGATCTTGTGTTGCTCAACGACCTGTACAATCTGCGCAGAGGAGAACAGCCCGCTCTCTTCAAGCAGTTCTAGAAAACGACTGGCGACCAGAGGTGCACTCATTCGCTGGTCTCAATCGCAAACAGGACCGACCCACGTCCCGCCAAACGATCACAGGGGGTACAAGCCCAGTTTGAATACGTGCGACCCACGGTAACACGAACCACGACTACAAACCAGACAGAAACGGGAAGGATTGCGGCGAATGACGTCAATCGCTGCACACAACCGCCACGCCAGCCAGGAGATTGAACGGTATTGGAGTTAGAACTGAAAATAGAGAAACGGATTGAAGGCCTGCGTGAACATCTCTGCCACAGCCAGCAGAAACAGCGGGCCGAGCAGCAGCACTTTCAACCACGACAATTCAACGCTCCATCCGAACGTCTGGACCGGCTGAAATGTCACCACGGCACAGCAAGCCATGAGCACCAAATGGGCCGGCGTGTAGAGTTCAGCGGCAATTAGCAATGCCGCCAGCCCGGTTTCGGTCTGGCCGAACATGGCAGCGAAATAATCTCCTGCCGCGGTGATCGTCGGCGATCGAAACAACACCCAAGAGAAGAGAATCAGCACGAAAGTCAAAACAACTCGGACCGGTCGCGGCAGACCGGCATACAAGCTCTGTTTGCCGAGCCGGCGTTCAAAGCCCAAAATGAGTCCGTGGTAGAGCCCCCAAATCACGAATGTCCAGGCGGCCCCGTGCCAAAGTCCGCCCAGCAGCATGACCACCCCCAGATTCAGGTACGTCCGGCGCGAGCCGCGCCGATTGCCGCCGAGCGGAATGTAAAGATAATCGCGCAAAAACGTCGACAGCGAGATGTGCCATCGCCGCCAATAGTCAGTGATGCCGTCGGCCAGGTACGGCGCGTTGAAGTTTCGCGGAAACTCGAAGCCCAGCATGCGGCCCAGTCCGATGGCCATGTCGGAGTAGCCGGAGAAGTCGAAATAGATTTGAAAGGCGTAAGCCGTCACGCCGAACCAGGCATCGAGGACGCTCAGCGATTCGGCGCCGAAAGCGGCATCGGCCACGATGCCCATCGGATTGGCCAGCAGGATCTTCTTTGAGAATCCCAAAATGAACAACGCCACACCGGATGAGAAGCGTGTCAAGGTATGATTGCGCTCGGCCAACTGGTCGGCCACGGTGTTGTAGCGGACAATCGGGCCGGCAATCAGTTGTGGAAACAGGCTCACAAAACAGGAGAAGTCGCTGAACGATCGGACCGGCGGCGCCTCGCCCCGGTAGACGTCGATCGTGTAACTCAACGTTTGAAAGGTGTAGAACGAAATCCCGATCGGCAGGGTGATTTGCAGGACGCCCAGCGCATCGGCTCCGACAAGTTCCAGCAGCCGGTTCAGATTCTCCATGCCGAACATGGAGTACTTGAAGACCCCCAACAGGCCCAGGTTGACGACCATCGACGTGATGAGCGCGGTCCGGCGACGCTGCGGCGAAGAGAGGGGCGCGGAAATCGTCCGCGCACAGAAATAGTCGACGACGGTCGAGGCCATCATCAATAGCACAAACCACGGCTTCCACCAGCCGTAGAACAGGTAGCTGACGAACGTCAAAAAGGCGTTGCGAAACCTCGTCGGCAAGAAGTAATAAACCGCAAGGGTCAGCGGAAGAAAGTAAAAGATGAAGATGTGGGACGTGAAGACCATCGGGCAGGAGCGGTGAGTTTGGCGTTGTAGGACGCCGGTCGGTGTGGTTTTCGAAGGCCGTTATTCGACCAAATTCGTCCAAACTGCCCAGTAGAGGGGGCCTTTGTCTTCGTCGAAATATCGATCGATGATTCCGCCCATGTAGTGATCGTCGAGGGGCACTTCCAACGCCATCCGATGCGTGTCACCGGCGCGAAACTTCTTCAGCCGGCCTCCGAGGTCAGAGTAGAATTCATCGGCAACATCGGCTCGCTGTTTCAGGGGATTGTAATGCGCGACGGCAATCCGGTCGGCGTGCGCCTTTCCCCGGTGGACCTGCGTAATCTCGTACATCATGACGAAGACGTAGTTGTACAGACCGTCGTTGGGGAGAAAGTCGCCGCGAATCTCGGTCAGCCGGGCGGTGACCTCGATGACGCCCAATTTCGTCACCTGCTCGTCCTTGCCGTGGTCTGCTTGGTCGCCTCGTCCGAACACCGACAGGGCCACCGCTCCACCGGCGATCAGCGTTCCCGCAGCCATCACAACGACGAGACGAATCCGATTTCGCCCATCGGTCGCCAGAGCGCCGGATGCGGGATGGTAAGAATCCCGCAATTCGTTCTGCTCTGGCTGGCCGGCGGATCGATCCGTATCGCTCATCATTCGCCCCCAATCTTCGCGTACGTCCAGTGCGGATTCCAACCGGGCGAGAGTCTCAGCACCGGCCCGTTTTTGTCCCGGGATGACTTGCTCAGCGGCAGCGATATTTTGCGAAGCAGCGGGCTTGGGCCGGCAATTGTCGGCGCGTCGCTCAGCCGCATCACCACCAGTGGGGAGCCGCCCGCGGTGGCCCCTCCACCGTCTTTGGGCGAATCGGTGAGGACGACGTACCAGAGATCGGGCGATACAGTGCCGTAGTACATGTGCCGGGCGTCCGCTCCGTAGATTAGCTGCCGATTGCGACCGTCACCGTCGGCCATCCAAAGCTGCGTCTCCCGATAGATGCCGGGCACGTTGGGACGGTGCGCGTAGATCACCCGTTTGGAATCCGGCAGCCACGAACCGGTGCAGCAATAGCCCTGGTGCACCATGTTGACCGCGCCGGAGATGGCATTCATTCTTACGATTGTCCAGCCCGAGCCGAAGCTGTTGGCGGTCCCCACGAACCACTTCCCGTCCGGCGACCAGAAGAACCGCTGAAACATCCGCTGGCGATCCAGTTTCCGCAGGACCCGTTTGCTGGCGATGTCGATGATTTCGATCCCCCTGGGCGTCAGACAGGCCAACCGCTGGTCGTTCGGTCCCCAGCAGGCCCAGGGAAATTGGCCTTCTTTTGCGTATGCGACCGGGTTCGTTCCGTCGGCCTGCGCAATCACCAGACGTCCCTGTTGACCGTGGTTGGAATGGCTGATCTGAGAAGCCCGCTTGAGCCGGCGGAACAAGAGACGTTTCCCGTCGTTCGAGAACCGGGCCGCGGCCTCATTTGACTTCGGTGTGTTGGTGATGTTGCGGCGACGAGATCCGTCGGGCCGCATCAAAAACAGATCCCAGTCGCCCGTTTTTGTTCGGGCGCTGTAAACGATCCAGCCTTTTTGACTAACTTCGGCCGCGAGTTCCCTAGCCGCTCTTCCGCTGCGCTGGTCCGCCGCTGCGCTGTCGACCAGCAGGACCGCCAGCAGGAACAACGTGCTGCCGATCAGCGATGCGGTCCGCGACATGGTGAGTTGATCGGACATCATACTGTCTGGTGTTCTGGACCCAGTGGGACGTTGCTTCAGATGTTCACGACCGCTTGCGCAGCGACGCGCTGGCTTTGCACGAGGTGCGGGTTTGAGAGCCGGTCACGGCCCGAGTTTGAGTTCGGCGTAGGTCCAATGGGGTTCCCAACAATCGGGGAGCGGCAGAACCGGGCCGTCTTTGGTGTTGGGATGCTTCTTCCGCAGCGCAGGACTACGGCCGCCGATGGTCGGGGTATTGCTCAGCCGCATCAATCCGCCCGGTGCCCCGTCTCGCTCGGACCCGCCGCCGTCTTTGGGGCAGCGGGTGAACAACACGTACTTGCCGTCCGGCGATAGCCCGCCGCCATAGATGTGACGCTCGTCCTCCCCATAGACCAAACTTCGGCCTATCCCTTCGGCGTCGGCCATCCAAAGCTGCGTCCATCCGTAGCCGCCCTGTCCCTTGGGGCGGTTCGAGAAAACGACCCGTTGGGAATCGGGAAACCAGTCGGGCGTGCAGTTCTGAAAACGGCTGACAACGTTCTGCCGACCCGTTATCCCGTTTAAGCGAACAATGGTCCAGTTCTCACCGCCGACGTTCGCCGTCCCGCAGAACCACTTGCCGTCGGGCGACCAGAACAATTGCTGAAAGATTCCGTGTCGAGGCAGCTTCCGCACAACCCGCTTCGTCGCCACGTCAACAATCTCGACGCCCCGAGGGTACAGGCACGAAAACTGATTGCCGTCGGGGCTCCAAACGGCCCACGGGTATTCGCGCGGCTTGCCATAAACGTCCGGATGGGATCCGTCCGCGTTGGCGATCACCAGCCGCCCCTGAAATCCCCAGCGATCGTGACTTACCGTCTGCTGGGTCTTCAATTGGCGAAAGAGAATCTTTCGCCCATCGGGCGAAAACCGCGGCGCCGCTTCGTTCCACTTAGGGGTCTTGGTGATGTTACGAACGTGTGACCCGTTCGGACGCATCAGAAAAAGGTCCCAGTCGCCCTTTTCGGTCTTGGCGCTGTAGACGATCCAGCCCTTCTCTTGCACCTCTTGCGCGAGTGTAACGACCTGATTGTCGGCGAAGCCAGTAGAGGAGAAAATTCCCGACCACATCGAAAACACCGCAATCAGAAACCCCCAAACGAATCGCATCATCCGACCTCTCCGCTTCCAAACGATCTTTTTTTGGTTCGAATCTACGTCGCACCTCACCTGCACCGCAAACCCTCAGGTTATGACAACCAGGCGTCAATGTCCACGCGGCCCTTGTCCGATTCAGGACTGGGCAGTTTTTCAAAGTAGGAATGGCGAGCGGCCGGTGTCAACCGGCCGGTACTTCGAAAAACCCGAGGGTTTACACCCTCGGCTCGCCTCGGGACATCGCGGGTGATGCTGCACACATCACCCAGTTTGAAAAACTAACCGGTTTTTTGGAAATATTGGCCGGCAGTTTCAATAAGGATGCGAAACGACTGGACAACCGCGAGAGGAATCGGCAGAATTCAGATGTCCGGGGTCTGGCTATCTGGACTTCCAGGTCAAGAGGTTTGTTTGCGGCGAAGCAGAGGGTTTTGCGAGGTCTGTGGTTTGGCGCATCAACAGGCCAACACACCGAGCACTCAGCGTTCGCCATCCCGATGTCCCGACAACCCGAGCTTCTGACAACCTGCTGGGGGCGTATAGCTCAGATTGGTTAGAGCGCAGCTCTGATAAAGCTGAGGTCCGTGGTTCGAGTCCACGTACGCCCACTCCGGTCACTTTTGTGACTTCGCAAGTTGTCGTAAACCCCTGTAAAACAGGGGTTTTTTATGCGCGACTGAGTCGGATTGCGAGTCGCTGCAACCAGAAACGGCAGTGTGCTGCAGCGCATTTTGCAGCGCGCCTTCGGTTGCCCGCTTGAAGTGCTCGTCGGTGACCTGCAAATAGTGTTTGGTAGCCACGGCCTGGGAATTGCCAATCCATGCACAAATGACGTGCATCGGATAGTTTTCGGCCAATTCCGTTTCACGCGTGCTGCGGAGATTCTGGAACAGTTTCGGCCAGGGCTTCAGGCCAGCCAGTTTGATGATCCGC
>CAUZTK010000109.1:0-11334 GCA_963582395.1 Planctomycetota bacterium
AATTCACTTGGCACCTCCATGTCGAATGGAACACGAAAATACCAGAACAACCAACCTTACCCAATCGCGCAATCACAATTGAGCGCACCCAACTGTCGGACACGGAGACTCACGGCTGCAAAGGACCCCGCGGCCTATCATTCCGTCGTTCAGAATTCCGAAGCACCGACTGCCGTTGGCCGGTGCTTGGACCGCTCTTCGGTCAAGACGGGCCGACGCTATCGCTCACGCCCCACCACCCACTACTGGGACAGAAACGCTGTTCTCTTTTGTCCTAAAATTGTTCACCTGCTCGGCTTCGTCGTTAAGCATGGTTGCGGACCAGCAGCGCCTGGTAACCGCCGTCGGCCGAGCGGCCCGGAACGTGCACAATCTCCTTTTGCAACACCAGTTCCGGCCGGCGGCGCAGAACGCAACGGATGACCTGCTGGTTTTCTTCCGGCTCGATGCTGCAGGTACAGTAGACGAGACGGCCGGCCGGCTTGAGCCGGTCACAGGCGACGCCTAAAAGCCGGTTTTGCAGGGCGGCCAATTCCTCGATGTCCTGCGGACGGATCCGCCAACGGCCTTCGGGACGTTTGCCGAGCACGCCTGTGTTCGAGCAGGGAGCGTCGATCAGAATGGCGTCAAACGGTCCGGCCGGGACGTTTTCGCTGCTTCTGTCGATCAACGTGGTCTCGACGATGGTGATGCCGAGTCGATGATAATTCTGCTCGAGGCGTGCCAGCCGCTCCGTGTTGACGTCGGTTGCCAGGACTCGTCCGTCGTTTTGCATTCGTTCGGCTAAGTGTGTGGTTTTGACGCCGGGTGCGGCACACAGGTCGAGCACCATCTCTCCCGGCCGAGGCGACAGCAGATTGACCGCCGACGTGGCCGACTCATCTTGAACCGAAAACCAGCCTTCAGCGAAACCGGGCAGCTCTTCGACCCGCGCGCGATCCTTGAGTGCGATCGACTCGGAAAGCTTGCCGCCAGTGGCAGCAACGTCGGCCGCTCTGAGAGATTCGAGCATGGTCTCCCGGCTGGTTTTCAAGGTGTTCACACGGAGTGACAGCTTGGCCGGCGCGTTGAACCAGAAACCGAGTCGAAGCAGCTCATCGATCTGTATCCGCAACAGCCAGCGTTCGGCCAGCCAGTGCGGAAAGCTGAAGGCCCGCGAAAAAAACTCGAGCGGATCGTCCACCGGATCAGCAAAGACGGGTTGGCGGCACAGACGGTAACGCCCCTCGGTGAGGGGGATCGCATCGGCGGCCGGTGCATTGGTCAACTCGTCGGTCACGGTCCTCGATACGGCCCGGAGCACCCCGTTCAGCAGACCGGTCCAACGAGGTTTTCCGAATCGTCTTGCCGTCTCGACCGTCTCGTTGACGGCAGCGTGCGGGGGCACTGTCGACAGAAAGGTGAGCTGGTAGGTCCCCAGCCGCAAGAGCGTCCACAATTCGCTTTCGACATGCTGCCGCGGGCGGCTGACATGCAACTCGACTAGCGCATCGAGCGTCGCCAGCCGCCTGATCACTCCGCAGACGAGTTCGGTGGCGAGCCGGCGATCGGCCGCCGGCAGTCGACCGGCGACAAACCGTTCTTCGAGCAAAGGTGCCACGAATTCTGGGGACTCGTGATACTGTCTGAGCACGTCGAAGGCGATACCGCGCGCATCGGTCGGCACCAACGATGACGGCCGCAGGGATGCTTGATGGTTGAGAGTTGATGGTTGCTGGTTGAGTCCATTCATCCTTCCTGTTTCTCCCTTCAACGTTCCCCCTCTCCCGTCCGACACAATTTCTGAAGGTCGGTGAAGTAGTTCGGATACGTTTTGGCCGTACACTGCGGATCGGCAATGTGAATTCCCGGGACTTTCAGTCCCAACAGCGCAAAACTCATCGCCATCCGGTGATCATCGTATGTCTGCACGGTCGTCGCCTGCAGCGGGCCAGGCTGGATCGTCATTCCGTCCGGCTGGGTCTCGATTTTGAGTCCCAGCCGCCGCAGTTCGCAGGCCACCGCTTCGATGCGATCGGTCTCCTTGTGCCGAATATGGGCCACGTTACGGATGCGGGTCGGTCCGTTGGCGAAAGCGGCAACCACAGCCAGCGTCTGTGCGGTGTCGCTAATGGCGTTCATATCTGCGTCGAGACCCCGCAACGTGCCGCCGTGAACCGTGATGCTGTTGGTGCCGTATTCGACACGGCATCCCATTCGCTGCAGCACGTCAACAAAACCGACGTCTCCCTGTCTCGACTTGCGTGACAGACCGTCGACCCTCACCTCACCGCCGGTAATCGCCGCGGCTGCGAAGAAATAGCTGGCCGCCGACGCATCGGGTTCGATCTCGTAGTCTGCGGACCGGTAAATTTGTGGCGCAATTCGAAAACGGCCCGGTTGACGCTCTTCAACCGTCGCGCCGAAACGAGACATGACTCCCAGCGTCATGTCCACATAAGGTCGCGAAACCAGATCCCCCTGAACGTGCAACTCAACGGCAGTGTCGGCACACGGCGCCGCCATCAACACAGCAGAGAGGAACTGGCTGGAGATATTGCCGGCGACGGTTGTTGTGCCACCGGACAGTCCCTGTGCTTGAACGGTCACGGGTGGACAATCGGTCCCGAGTTCGCACACGGCATCGGCCCCCAGCGCATTGAGAGTCGAAAGGAGATCGCGAATTGGCCGTTGCCGCATTCGGGTATTTCCATCGAGCCGAAACGTTCCTCGTCCGAGTGTGCAGACAGCGGTCAAGAAGCGAATGCCAGTCCCGCTGCCAGCCAGCCACAACTCGGCTGCGTTCGCCGGGGGACGACCGCCAGAGCCGGTGACGTCGGCAATGCAGCCGGCCGCGTCGTGACGAACAGCAATGCCCAACCGCCCCAGACTTTCAATCATCACACTCGTGTCATCACTGTCGAGCACTCCGGTCAATCGAGACCGGCCGACGGCTAACGCCGCAACCACGAGCGCGCGATTTGTGAGACTTTTGGAACCAGGAGGACGAATGCAGCCGCGGACTGGCCCGGAAACCGGAGTGACCAAAACAGATTCACACATCAGACTTTTCTGCCAAATGTACTCCAGCGAAGTTTAACCCTGTCTGGTTCCAGCTTGGGGGGAGTTATCTCTCACAGAGGAGAGCGTCTTGTCGCAAGAACAGTATCCCCGAGAGGACTCGAACCTCTAACCTCTGGCTTCGGAGGCCAGCGCTCTATCCAGTTGAGCTACGGGGACGAATCGGTGCAAACAAAAGATTTGATTAGTGTTACGTCGTCAAAGCGAACAATATTTCGATCACAAAACTGTCCAGATTTTACAGAGATTACCAGGAAATACCAACCATTCTCGGACAGTTTTCGGACATAGATCGCAACCAGTGGAATTATATTTTCGCCCAGACACGGTACTCATCATAGAAGTGGTTTCAAAACCGGGAGAGGGAGGCTCCCGCCGAGCCACCGCACCACATTCGCCCATGATGCGACAGATCATCTCACCGGCCGCCGCTTTCTGGACGACCGTCCCGATGGTTTCCAAAAGTGATATTGCGTCTAAAGGGGAACCGACGATACCATCTTGCCGCCTTCCTTCCCCGTTCCATTTCATGTTGACGTTTCCTTGCCGACGGGAAAGCCATGAAGTTTTTTTGCATTGCCGCTGTCTGCTCGCTTTCCGCTGGATTTCTGCTCGGTCGAGATCCGACGATTGCCGGTTCACACCAATTTACCGGCTCTGCTTCTGTACAACGTCAGTCCCGCGTGGTTTCGAGGCCGGATCGCATCGAAGTCAAACATTGCCGTGTACGCTTGATTGATGAGGCGATCATCTCGGCAGACCGGGCCGGAATTCTCGATTTTGTCGTTCCACGAGCAGGCGAAAGTGTCCGCAGCGGCGCGCTGGTCGCCCAAATTCGTGACCAGGTCGTCCGCGCGACGCTGGCCATTGCCGAGCGCAGCGCAGCCAACGACGTTGAGATCCGCTTCTCCCGGAAAGCCAGCGAATTGGCACAGTTGCAGTACCTTAGCTCCGTCCAGGCCAACAAACTGCAGCCGGGCACCTTCACCGATTTCCAGATGCGTGAACTTCGACTTGCCGCCGAGAAGTCGCTGCTGCAACTGGAACAGGCCGAATACAATTTCGACGTCGAAAAGTTGAAACGCGATGAAACGCTCGAAATTCTCAAGACGTATCGCGTCGAAGCTCCGTTTGCGGGTGTCATCCGCAGCGTACACAAAAAGAAGGGCGAGGCGGTTCACGAAGGCGAGCCGATCCTGGAAATCGTCAATGCCCGCCGCGTCCAGGTCGAGGGCTATCTGTCGATTCAGGAACACGTGCGGGTCCCCCGCGGCGCGTCTGTCGAGGTGCGTCTCGACCTCCCGAACATCGATCTGGAAATTGAGAAGCTTGTCTTTCCGGGCCGCATTACGTTCGTCGATGTCAAGGTCGAGCCGGTTACACAAAAAGTCAAAGTCCACGCCGAAGTGGACAACTCGCAGGACGTGCTCAAAGATGGGCTGACCGCCCGCATGAGCATAGTTCCGGGCGAGACGGTCGCGGCGGCTGAGGGGCGTTGAGGCGAGATCGTTCAATCGTCCAGGCGGAAGGCCCCTCCAGTTCCAGCAACGACCATCACACCCCAGGCCTTGTGGTTGCGGAAGACGTCACGCAGTTCCGGCTCGTCGGCACCAATGGATTTGAGGATGTGCTCTTCACCGACTTCAGGAGTATTTTGCTCCCAGGCTGTCCAGAGAATTTCGACCGCTGCCGCCTGTTTTTTGGTGAACGAATAGGGTTTGCTGCTCCAGATGACGGACCGGAAATCGGGACCGTGTGAGGTCATGACCGCCGTGCCCGGAGCGGCCGGCGGAGGTTCGGGGTTGATCCCCATGGCGCTCTCCCAACAATACGCCTGCCAAGCAATCGCCATTTCCTTATAGAGCATGCACCGGGCCAGCTTGAGTTCCTCTTCGAGGCCCCTGTAGCGTTTGAGCAGATAATCGCGAATGGTGACGAGGTGATCGCCCACCTTCAGCAGTTCGCGGTTGCGCTGTTCTTCGTCAATGCTTCCGTCGAACCAGCCGACTTCTGGCGGCGAGCCGGCGATGTTCATAATATCGCGAAGCATGTCGCCCAGGCAGTTGAAAACCGCGTGATGCCACGATGCCGCCATCACCGGACCGAACGTCGCGACACTGGGGATCGATGGGACGAGATACGACTTGACGGCGTCAACTGCCTCACCGACCTGCGCCAGTTCGTCAATGGCCAGTTCATCGAGCAGGCGGAGCAGGTCACCCTTGGTTTCCAGCACGCGCCGGAGCTGAACAGCTTTGCCGGCGCAATTGCTGGCATGATGATATGCCGCCCAGAAGTCATCAGCAGTGAGACTCATGGATCCGACCTTCCCGCTACACAAAACCCCGAACCATCTGTAACATGCGCATCTAGCCGCCGGCACGGCCAATACCCCGATTACACTGTCAGCGTAGCGTGACCGCAACGCTTGCGCCAAAAAATAACGTATCGACAAACATCAACACCATTCGTCCCTGATGGGGGGGCGCCCGACTCAGGGCTGGTCAGTTTTTCATTCTGGGGTATCGGGTAGGGGTCTGGCCCTCTCCAGAAAAGATGGTGGCGAATTGATGTAGATCGGTGGTGCTGAACCGTTTGCTCTTACAATAGGCCAGACCCCCTCGCTCGGTCATGTTGCTCCAATTTTAAAAACTGACCAGCCCTGCACGCCCGACCGCAGACGGGTGAATTCTTATTCTGTTTATGACAAAATACCAGTAGCTCCCCATTTGCCAGACAGATCCCAGGGATTTTCGGAATTCGCCAGGATCTGATCCCGCGTAGAATGCGGGATTGGGAACTGCTGAATTTTGAACATCCAGCATCGAACAAAAGCGAAGAGACAGACAGATGCCCCGATTCATACTCGTAGCCGCCGCCCAATCGGGACCAGTTACCAGCACCGAATCGCGCCGCGACGTTCTCGAACGGCTGATGACTCAGATGCGCGAGGCACACGCCCAAAACTGCGATTTGGTCGTCTTCACCGAGTGCGCGCTGGTGCCGTTTTTTCCACACTGGTGGATGGAAGACCCCGACCAGATCGATTCCTATTTCGAACGGCAAATGCCCGGCCCGCAAACCCAACCGCTGTTCGATGAAGCGGCTCGGCTCGGCATTGGCTTTCATCTCGGTTACGCGGAGCTCACGGAAGAAGATGGCCAGAACAGGCATTACAACAGCAGCGTCCTGGTCGGCAAAGACGGGCGCATTATCGGAAAGTATCGAAAGATTCATCTGCCCGGCCATGCCGATCATCGGCCGGACAATCCCTTCCAAAACCTGGAGAAACGGTATTTCGAGGTCGGTAACATCGGGTTCCGTACGTGGCGGGCCTTTGGTGGTGTGGTGGGGATGTGCATCTGCAACGACCGCCGCTGGTCCGAGACCTGGCGGGTGTTGGGGCTCAAGGGGGCGGAACTGGTGTTGCTAGGCTACAACACGCCGAGTTTGCATCCAGAACATCCTCAGTTCGATTCGCTGACCAATTTCCACAATCTACTCTCGGTGCAGTCGGGTGCCTACCAGAACGGCACCTGGGTGGTCGCCGTGGCCAAGGCGGGGGTTGAAGAAGCCGTGCCGCAAATCGGCCAGACGTCGATCATTGCTCCTTCGGGCGAAGTCGTCGCCATGACGTCCACACTCGGCGACGAGTTGATCGTGCATCGCTGCGATCTCGATCAGACGCGGATCTACAAGGAGTCCATTTTCAACTTCGCCCGCAACCGCCGGGTCGAACACTACCGTCCCATTACCGAGCAAACAGAGGCCATCCCTCCGGAAGGCTGATCGATCGCTCGTTTTTGTGCGGTCCGCTAAGCCGCCAGCGATCATTTCGATTAGCGCTGGATGTTACATTCCGGCAGTTGGTCGTCGGATCCACGCTGTTTGTTGAGACCGTCCTTGAGCCGTTTCAGCGCGGCGGCCAGTGTCTCGACGCCCTTGTCAGTCACGCTGGTTCCATTCAAATCGAGGTAGGCCAGATTCTCAAGGCCTTTCAGGTGTGTCAGTCCTTCGTCGTTGATCGACGTATCGTCTAGATACAGCCGTTTGAGATTCTTCAGAGGGGCAAGATTCAGCAGGCCGGCGGAGCTGATGTTCGTGCCGCTAAGCGTCAGGGTATCTAGTTGGGTGAGTCCGCGCAATTCGTGCAACCCCGCGTCGGTCACTTTGGTCTCGAACAGACTCAGCCGTTCCAAGTTCTTGAACAGCCCGACCTGCGGCATGTCGGCATCGGACATTTGCTCGGTTGAAAGATGGTTCGGGTGGATCCACCAGACGGCGTGCTGTCCGTTCACCATGACTTCCGAGCCGTGTGACCGCAGCGAAGCGACCGCCTGCTGCTGTTCGTCCGGCAGCCGGTCGTAGTTATGGCCGCATCCGTTGATTCCGGCAATTGCCGCGGACCAAAGCAGGAACCGGATCGTCGTTTGACGCTGATATCTCGTGTTCTTCACAGCGTGTTTCCCCGGTGTGAGTGGTCTGTCGGTCACCGCCAAAATTTGCTTTTTGTGGCAGTTGGAATTTGCGCACGGAACGCCCATTGGGCATCAGACTAACCGACCGCTGCGCCGACAGCAACGAGATTCTTGGAATCTTTGAGATTCCGGGAATCTGAAACCGCGGAGTTTTTTTTGAAAAACCATTAACGATCGACCCTCCGCAGCAACAGCCCCTTGCCGATGACGTCGCGAAACCGGATGGGCTCCGTCGGCAGATTCAAAGCGGCGGCCAGATGCCTCATCCAAATAACGAAGCCGGTCTGCGGATGAAAATAGAGTTCGTGCAGGGCTTTCTGGGTTTTGCTGCCGAGCGTCATGTGGTACTGATCGGTCGGCAGTTGAAAAAAAGTGTGAAGCTGAAAGCTACCGGCCCCACGCAGCGCGTACTCGAGTGCCATCTTGCCCGTGGTGATATCGCCCGTGGCCGACCAGGGCAACAGCGGCGCTGAAACGCTGCCTTGTTCGGCGGCATGCTGGAATTGCGTCATCACCCGCAGGTTGCGGTCGCTGAGGTCCGGCCCGCCGTAGGCAATTCCTTGGTGACCGTCGAACTCGCGATCCGGATCGAACAGGCGATTGCCGTAGATGTAAAAGTCGGGCCGGCCGCTTCCGGGCCGGTGAATCGCCCGCAGCATTTCTAACTGAAACTCGTCGTCGAACAGGGCGTTGAAAATTTTCAGCCCCAGCCGAAGTGGCGAAGGGCTGTCCGGTTGAGCCGGTGTTGCGGCATTCGAGCTGTCGGGATCTTCCGCTGACGAGACTGACTTACGGACCAAAACCGGGACGGTACGCAGCCATTCGAGGATCTGCGCCTGCTGTGTCGAACGGCCGCTGCCGGCCAGAGTTGGGCTGAAGTCTTTTTCAAGCGGCATCGGCGCTGTGGAATGCTCGGTCTGTTCGCGCCACGCCTCGAGGATTCTCGGTGTCGTGAACTCGTATTCCTCGACTTTCCAGAAACCTTCGTCCGGTGTTGGGAGATGGTATTTGCAGGAAGGCACGATCAACGTGCCGGTCCCGCAGGCCATCTGCTGTGCCTGCCGAATCAGCTCGAGGTATTCCTCGAACGTCTGCCACCATCCCCGCCCCTTCCAGCTAATCGTCCAGCCCGATTGGCCCGATCGGCCGACAATCGGTTCAGCCAGCATGCGAGACTCCTTGATCGCCCAGGCTTTCATCGACTGCGATCCGGTGTCGTCTAGGGCAATCACTGTTTTCAGCACAACGAAGCCCAGCCCGGCTTCGACGTCTTCGGCCACCTGACGGGCCGTCATCGACAACTGGCCCGAGGCCTTGCCCCACGGATTTCGCAACTCGCAGCCGGCGTATTCCGAGGCCACGTCGAGTCCGTATTGTTCGCTGACATACGTCTCCAGCGAGTCGGGCGGCCCTGGTTCCCAAGCTCCAGCTTGGGAACCAGGAAAGCGCTGGTAATCGTGTTCGACGGCCTCACGAAGTTCGGCCGAAACATTCGGGACCGGCGGCAGTTCGTGCGGTCTCGGCTTGTTGGGCATTCGGTGGCTCGTCAACAAACGAACGTTTTGACAGGGACAGTCCCGGTGTCGTTGTTCGAATCACTCGCACCATTGTACGGTATCCGCGTGACGGTACGATAAGAAGAGTCGCAGCGGACGGCGTAAACCCGTCGGCCGAGTGCCGCTTGGCGTGTCAATCCACCAAACAGAACGTCGCCGGAACCCTCAAACAGTTGGCGACCGCAGGACGCATTGGTTCTACGAGTGATCAAAACATCATATTCCACATTAAGTTGCCCCGACTGGAGCTGGCGCGAACTGCTCGAATTCGGCGTGCGATACGGATACGACGGCGTCGAAATTCGACTGATCGAGCGCGAGACCGATTTGCTCAGCCGGCCTGAGTTTCGGCCGTCAGAACTTGTCAGCCGCCGGCGTGAGTTGGCCAATGCCGGATTCCAAGTCTGCGGTTTGGCATCGTCGGTGCGGTTCGACGACGTGAACGCCGGAGCCCGAAAAAAGCAGATCGAGATCGGTCAAGCCTACGTCGATTTGGCGGCTGAGTTGGGCGCGTCCTTCGTGCGGGTTTTCGGGGATGTGCTTCCCGAACATGCTGATGCGGCCGTTCGTCAGAACGCGATCGAGAACATTGCCGAGGGACTCACACGGCTCGGAGAATATGCCGAAACAATCGGGCCGGCGATTCTGATCGAAACGCATGGCGATTTTTCGGATTCGCAGGTGACGCAGCAGACGATGCAGCTCGTCTGCTGTGGCGAGGTCGGCGTGCTGTGGGACACGCATCATCCCTGGCGCTTCTGCAACGAGGAATTGCCGACGACCTTCGATCGGCTGGGTCAGTGGGTCCGGCACACGCACTGGAAAGATTCGATTGTTCGTCCGCAGCTATCGAAAAATGAGGAGGTGCATCAGGCCGCCCAACAGGCCCACGAGCTGATGAGCGGCCATCGCCATGCCGATTACGTGCTGTTCGGGGCGGGTGAGTTTCCGGTCCTCGAGTGCTTGCGGTTGCTTCATCATGCCGGTTACGACGGTTGGTTCAGCCTGGAGTGGGAGAAAATGTGGCATCCCGAAATCGAAGACCCGGAGATTGCGCTGCCGTTGTTTCCCGGCAGAATCCGCACGTTGTGGGAACTGGTCTGGCCCGTCTGAATCGCAAACCAATTCGTTGCCAGTATTATGACCGAGAGGGTCTGGTCCCTTGTCTGGCCGCGATAACCCGGATTATTCATGAGGTGTTCGCTCGACTAATACAAGCACGAAGTGCAAGCGAGTGTGCACGGTATGGACTCACTCGCTTGCGCTTCGTGCTTGTATGCGCGGCGTTTTGGGCAAGATAGTCGCAACGCCTTTTACCACTTTGCTTGCGCGAGTCGAGGCTCGCCTCATGGATAATCTGGGTTAGTCTTCTCTGGATAGGGCCCCAGGGATCGGGAAGTACGGTCACCGATCTCAGTCTGCTCTACTTCTTGCGACGTTTGCGGAGCGGTGATGGTTTACGGGCATAGGTTTTACGCATGGCCTCGACACGGTCTTTGATCTGGTTACGAAGCTCTCGCGGGCGGAGCACCTCGGCCTGCTCGCCGTAGCCGAGAATCCATCAGATGATCTCCCGCAGTCCATCAACTGTCACGTGAAAGTCGAGCATCCCATCTTCGTTCCAGAAGGTTTGTTGCATTTTGTGCCACTGGACTTCGGCTACGTTCTGGGCGACCATTTTCTGAAAGCGGACCACAACCTGGTACGGTTGATCGCGATCGCGGATCAGCGACTAGGCGTTTCCAAAAAATCTGTCGAGATTGAACCGAGTCGGAATCCGGTAAGGTGTTTCCAGTATTTCCGCCTGCAAAATACGACTGACGTTAAACGTCCGTATCGAGCGGTGCAGCGACGATCGGCCGATCACGTACTAGCTATGGCGATGGAACAACACGCGGTACGGACTGATGGCCGTCCCAATGACCTTCCCTTCGACCAGGGTGTCGTATCGAATTCGGACTTGACGTCGTTTGGAGAGTGCTTGCAACAGCAGTTCGTAATGCGATTTTGATTGGTCCGATTGGTCCAGAATGTTTCGCACGTCGAGTCGCATGGAAATGGAATCGGTCAATTCGCCGACGTATTGCCGTAAACGGTGGGGTAGGTTGCTCAGCAACTTCAGTGCTGCCGAACGGGCCGCATCATGAAATGGAATGCCTCTCTGTGCGTCTCCCAGCTCGTGGTACAACACCAACAGCGAAATCGACTCGCTGAGGTTCAAATCGGCCGGCAGAAAATAG
>CAUZTK010000110.1:0-11306 GCA_963582395.1 Planctomycetota bacterium
CACAACTGGAATTAAACGGCCCAACAGCTTCTGCAGGATGATGTCCCAGGGTGTCAGCGCGGTCACCAGCAGCAGTCCCAAGCAGTCACGTTCTTTTTCGGATGTCAGCGTTCCGCAGGCCATTGCCAGCAGAAACAGCACAATCCCCCAAAACTGAAGCATGATCAGCCGCTCGAACATCAACAGGTCCTGTCCGAAGATTTTCCCCGTGTTGACGCCAGACGAAAAACTGCCGTAGAAAAAACCAAAGGCGACGCCGAACAGCAGGCCGGCGTAAACGAAGCGGATGACATAAGTCCGCTGGCGATCCGACTGTTCGTTGAGATCTTTGGCGAGCAGCGGGAGTTCCAGATGGCGAATGAATGGGCCCATTGCATTCGGTCCCAACAGAGTTGTTCAGCCGCGAGCGTCTACTCGTCCGGCGAAACTTCTAGAGCGTCTTTCAGAGCTAAACTCATCAAATCGAATGTACGTTGTAGGACGACGGTCACCATCTACCCCGATTCCGGAGATTCTGCCGAGTTTTCCGTGGATTCCAAGGGGACGTTCATGTATTCGAGTGCCCATTCCTGCATATAGCGGACCCGGTTGGGGCGGATCCGGTAAAGCATGAATTCCGGGTTGTCCGGTCTTCCTAAATATTGCTTCAACAGCGGATTCGCGTCCCAGATCTCCTGCAAGAATTCGCGGTCGGTGACGACTTCCGCAATTCCTGTGATTCGTACCTGGTTGTGGTTCTCGTCGAGATAGCAGAGTTCAACCTTCGGATTGGCCTCGATTTCAACCGTCTTGTGGTAACTTCGCAAATTGGCGACATAAACCGTAAATCCATCGGTTCGTACCGGAGAAACGGGCCGCAGTCGTGGTTGGTCGCCGTCGATGCTCGCCAGATACGGAAATCGATCGGCGGCAATGACATCTGCGGCGAGCTTGACGAACTCCGAGGGATCGATCGGACTAGGGATCGGTTTGGTCATCGTCGCTTGATCTCCGAACGCGGAAGCCGAACACCGTCGCAACGTTCCTGCGGGAAAATTGACACGGGCCGGCCGTTCGTTACATTCTAGGAGTTCAGCAGACCGAAGTCGCGTGAAGGATGCGACTGTGCATATCACAATGACGCAGGGATGACGCCATGAACACCGAGACAAAGCTCGGAGTTGCTCCCCTGACCGAAGGTTCCGAGCATCTCCCCTTTTCACTGCCGTTGGAGCTGACCATTCATGACCGTGAAACGATTGCCGAATTGTGCGCGTTTCTCGAGGGTGAGCCACGTGAGCAGTTTGCCCAGAACGCGTTGCGGATCGGCGTGTTGGCGCTCAAACAGGCCCGTGGAGAGGTCGATGCCGTTGCCATCCGCCGGGAAAGCGAACGGCTGCTGGAAATCCTACAAAGCCGGCTTGGCGAGCATGCCAACATCGTCCACGAACGGTTGACCTCGCAGTTGAAGGAATACTTCGATCCTCACAGCGGGCGATTTCAAGAACGGGTCGATCGGCTGGTCCGGCAGGACGGCGAACTGGAACTCTTGCTGCGCCGGCAGATCGGCAGCGAAGACTCTGAGCTATGCAAGACGCTCACGGCGCACTTCGGCGCGGAAAGCCCTTTGATCAAGCTCCTCAGCCCAGACCAATCGCAGGGATTGCTAGCCGCAATGCGGGAGACGCTGGACGAACAGCTCGCCGCGCAGCGCGAACACGTGCTCGGGCAATTCTCACTCGACAAAAAAGACAGTGCGCTTTCGTGGTTTATCGACGAGCTGACCGACCGGCAGGGGAAGCTTTCCGAGCAGTTGCAAGAGAAGCTCGACGACGTCGTCAAAGAGTTCTCGCTCGACCGCGAAGACTCGGCGCTAAATCGACTCGTCAAAAACGTGGAACGGGCGCAACGCACCATCACCAGTGAGTTCTCGCTCGATGAGGAACGCTCGGCCCTGTCCCGCTTGAAACGGTTGCTCGAAGAGACCAACAAAACCATTGACGGGCATCTCTCGCTCGACAATGAAAATTCGGCGCTAGCACGGCTGAAGCGCGAACTGTTGACTCTGCTCAACCGGCAAGACGAAACTAATCAGAAGTTTCAGGAAGAGGTCAAAGGCGCGCTGCGGGAGATGGTCGCCCGCAAGGAAGAAGCCAACCGTTCGACGCGTCACGGCTTGGATTTCGAGGATGCGGTCTTCGAACGCCTGCAGCGCGAGGCGCAACGTGTCGGCGACGTCGCGACTCATGTCGGAAACACGACTGGGATGATAAAAAATCGAAAGTGGGGCGACTGCGTCATCGATCTTGGTCCCGAGAGCGCCGCTCCCGACGCCAGGGTGGTCGTTGAAGCCAAGGAAGAGGCAAAATACAACCTCAAAAGCGCGAGAGAAGAAATCGAAAACGCCCGCAAGAACCGCGACGCCCAAGTCGGGCTGTTCATCTTCTCCAAAAAGACGGCGCCGGAAGGCATTGATCCGTTAGCCCGCTACGGACACGACGTCGTTATCGTCTGAGACGCAGAGGATGCCGCGAAAAACATCTACATAGTTGCGGGCTTCACGCTGGCCCGCGCCCTGTGCGTCCGCACCTACAATCACGAAATGTCGCGACAGGCCGACTTCACCGAAATGGATAAAGCCATTCTCGAAATCGAAAAACGGGCCGGTGCCCTCGACGACGTCGAGACCTGGGCCAAAACCATCAAGAACAGCAGCGAAAAGATTCTGAAAAGCATCTCCCACACACGCAAGTCGCTGCTGAACCAGGTCGAACTGCTCAGCGAAAAGACCGATGCGCTCAAAGAAGCATTTGCAGCACAGGAACCACAAATCGACTGACAAATCTCGGCGTTCGTTCTGGCGATTGAATGAGTGCAAATAGAGCTTTGTGACCTCGAAACCCATTGCAACCTCGTTGACTCGAAATCCAGCAGTCAAGGCAGGCAGGCTTCGACTGGAGACGTTCAACTTTCGCGAACCAGGTTAGGGGAGCTGCCTCTACGTGCTGCTTGCGCGAAGTCATTCAGAGAACGGCGGCAAAACGATGACGGCAGACGTTGGCAGATAAAGCCGGGGCAAAAGCCAAGTCTTCAGTTCGCTGATGAAGGCGTCACACGTTCACGTCTTTGTTGATCGAGTGGCTAGTAAATTCCAGCTCGGCGACATCGATCCGCACGAACGCCTGCTGCTCGGTTGTGCCGGACGGGAGTTCCAGAACACCGGGCGTCGTTTTTTCAACGAGCACAGCTATGCCCAGTCCCAGACCGGTGCTGAAGTTCGATCCCGGCCTCGCACTGTCCAAGAGCTGCGAAAACTCGAACCGCTGAGACGCCGGTTTGTCGCCGGAAACGAACGCCGGCCGAAACTCGATCGAACCGAATTCATGACGTTTCAACGGATCTTTAGCCGGCTCGGTGTAGCGGTAAATCACCAGTCGGCAGGTGAAGTTCCCCAAGAAGACTCGCTCGTAGAACTCTTTCGATGTGCCGCCGCCACACGCCTGGACTCTGAAATGAAATGTTCCCGCCCGCGGACTGCGCATCTCTTGTGCCAGCAGCGCCAGTGCGCCTTGGGGGATTTTGAGGGCCGTCTTTCCGGCGCCTATGCCGAAGCCGATCGTCACATGCTGTCTGCGATCGGGTGCGAGGGATGGCTCATCCACCTGTGTTGTTTTCGCTAGTGTCTTCACGTTGGCAGGTGAGGTGCCGACAGGCCGCACGAGCCGGACACCGAACTGGTCGCTCGCTGCGGATTCCAACAACGGCGTGCCCCGCCAGCCTTTCGGACGTGAGCCGATGTTGGTCCGATAGAGCGGCAGGTCGGCTTGGAAGGTGGGGTTCAGCAGCAAGCTGTCGTTATATGGTGGAATACGGGCTATACTGCCGCCCGGTGTGGTGGTCTTCACCTTGGGTGACTCGGCCGACAGAAGTTCCCAAATCGGCTCACCGGTGGTGATGCGATGTTCGCGGCGCTGCGGATCCTTGAACATCGCCTCATGTTGAATGCCCAAGAGATGAAAAATTGTCGCCGTCACGTCGCTTGGACTGACCGGTTTCCTAGCCGGATAGGCGCCGTTTCTGTCGCTGGCGCCGTACACCTGGCCGCCGGAAATGCCCGCACCGGCCATGGCAAAGCTGAAGACCGACCCCCAGTGGTCGCGGCCCCCTTTGACGTTGATCTTCGGTGTGCGGCCAAACTCGGCAATCGCGACAACCAGCGTTTCGTCCAGCAGTCCCCGGTCGTCGAGGTCTTCGATAAGCGCGGGAAACGTGACGTCGAAGATCGGGCACAGCCGGTCTTCCAGCCGGTCGGCGTTCTGGGCGTGCGTGTCCCACATAGGGTTGTCGACGGATGAGTCACCTGGCTCGCGGACCCAATTCACGTGCACCAACCGCACCCCCGCCTCGATCAGCCGCCGGGCCAGCAGCACCGTTTGTCCCCAGCCGGTGCGGCCGTACTTGTCCTTGAACTTCTCAGGCTCTTTCTGGATGGCAAAGGCATTGCTGACGCGGTCGGTCGTCAGCAAATCGTACGCTTGGCCCCGCAGCTTGCCGTAGGTCTGAAGCGCCCCGCCGCGCTCGACTTCGCGGAAATGCTGCTCCAACTCCTTCAGCAGCGATCTTCGTCGATCGAACGTGACGGGTGGAATCTCCGCCAGCCGCAGCCCTTCGACCTGGTAATTCGGGTCGGACGGATCGCCGGTAAAGCGAGTGGGGTCCCATTGTCGGCCCAAAAATCCGGCTGTTTGACCTGCCGGTGTCACGTTCTCGTTAAGCCGTATGATCTCCGGAATCCAGACGGTGCTGAGCGGGGGCAGCGTTTCACTCGGCTTCAGCATTTTCACCAGCGACCCGAACCAAGGCCAGTCGCCCGGCGAGATGGTGCGGGCGTTCGACCCGATGTACTGATAGCCGGTCAGCACGTGATAGCCGCTGGACGAGTGAATATTGTTGTTCGTCGTCAGCGAGCGGACGATGGCCAGCTTATCGGCGATGCGGGCCGTTCGCGGCAGCAACTCGCAGAAGTGCGTGCCGACGACGTTGGTCTGAATAGGCTGGAATTCGCCGCGAATTTCGACGGGTGCCCGTGGCTTAGGGTCGAAAGTTTCGTGCTGTGGCGGTCCGCCCTGCAGCCACAGGTAGATCACGTTTTTCGCCCGGCCGAAGGTAGGCGCATCAACGACGCGATCGGGGGAACTCTCGCGGGCCTGCAGTAGCGTGGGCAACGAGAGTCCGAGCGCGCTCAATCCGCCAACCCGCAGCATCTCCCGACGCCGAATTCCGTCACACAACCGCGTCGGTTTATCGAGGAGTGAGAACATGTTCCACACCACCTGTCCATCGGGCGCCACTGCCGGCTGGCCCGGCCATACTCTTTCAAAAACGTTTTCAGACTGGCAGCCAAAGCCAACCAGCAACCATTGTCATAATATCGGCCAAACCGGGACAATGGAAGCGGTACAATGGCTGCGAAACTGATCGGCTGCGAAACTGATCGGGCGGTTTGGGGCAACGCTATTGGTTTACGCCCCGCACCTGTCCGTCAAATAAAAGTCAAAAGGTGGCCGAAGTAGCGACCAATAGACAGCGGGCCTTGACGACCCGCTAAGCCGCAAGCGTCAGCTTTATCTGGTTCTTAAGCAGAGCAAAAATCGTCCCCGCCCGCCAGAAATCTGCGGCAGATGTCCACGTCCAACTCAACCCCGAGACCCGGTGCATCGGTCAACGGCACATGGCCGTCCTCAAACAGATTGACGCCCTCCCGGCGGACCATGTTGGTGATCCAGTCTGTCTCGATGTGGTGGTACTCCAAGCCGAGGAAGTTGCGAGCGGCAGCGGCTACATGGGCCGCCGCGATGGTGGCCAGACTGCCGCCGTTTCCATGCATTGCCATGGGAATGTAGTGCAGTTCGGCGTAACTGGCGATCCGCAGGGCCTCGTGCAACCCGCCGCAGAACATCACGTCCGGATGGATGATGTCACAGGCGCCCTGATCGATGAAGGTGCGGCATTCTTCGGCGGTGAACATCTCGCCGACGCAGATCGGGACGGGGCTGTTGCGGCGGACTTCGGCACAAGCGTCTGGGTTCACTAGGGGCGTGGGGTCCTCGAGCCACCGCAATTTCAACGGCGCGATGGCCTGAGCCAGACGAATCGCGTCGGACGTGTTATACAATCGGTGCAGGTCAAGGCAAATCTCCACGTCCGAGCCAACCGCTTCGCGCACGGCACCGATACGTTGAACGATGCGGTCGATTTGACCTGTGGAGAGGGAGCGGTTCCAACAATCTTCCGTCAGGTCTAAGGCAGTGTAGTCGGCATCGAATTTCAGGAAGTGAAATCCCTCTCTGACGGTGTCGGCTCCCATCTTTTTCCACGCATCCAGGTTGTCGATTTGACTCGGCGCGCTTCGGTCAAGATAGACGCGCACCCGGTCCCGGAACCTTCCCCCCAGTAGATTGTAGACCGGTGTCTCCAGCGCTTTGCCGACCAGGTCGCAAAGGGCCATCTCGACGGCGCTGACGCCCCAGACAATCGGACCTGCGGGCGTGGCCGTCGGCGAGCACGACCGGTCCAGGGAACCGCCGAGCGGCGCATTCCCTTCAAAGGCCTGCTGCTGTGGTGAATGCGGGGGCAGCGTTCCGAACATCATCTCGGAAACGAAGGGCCGGACGGAAAACGGGTCTCGGCCGATCAGCAGCGTGCGAATGTAATCGATGGCATCACGCACGCCCAGAAAATTGTCAGCTTCGCCCAGACCGTACAGACCGGCGTCCGTATCGACCCGGACAAGGATCTTTCCGATTGTTCCCGCAGCCCCGCCCAACGAATGCAGACGAGGCCCCAGCAGCTTCATCATGCGAACTTCGGTGATCTTCATGCCGTTCAGTATCCTTGTTTGAAGTCAACCAGATTCACCAGCGGACGACCGTCGAGGAACCGCGACAAGTTCTCGACGAGAACCCGGGCGACAAAGTCGTTGCGGCTCTTCGTGCCGGCGCCGATGTGGGGTGACAGCAGAACGTTGGGGGCCCGCCACAGCGGATGCTCCGCCGGCAAGGGCTCCTGCTCGTAAACGTCCAGCGCCGCGCCGGCCAGTCGGCCGGCATGCAGACAATCACACAGCGCATGCAGGTCCAGCACGCCTCCCCGTCCGACGTCGATCAGGTACGCGTGGTTGGGCAACGATTGCAGCGCTGCCGCACCGACGAGGTGGTGAGTCTCTGCGGTCAGCGGAAGGCAGAGGACAACCACATCACAGCGGGGCAGCATTTCGTCGATTCGGCCGAGGCCGCACCACCAAGCGGGAAAATCGCCCTCAGGGTCGCCGCTGTTGGGGAGAGAAAAACCTTTGGCTTTCGTCCGTCGGCCCGCGCGGTTGTAAGCGAGTATCTGCATGCCTAAACCAGAGGCAATCCTGGCCACCTGCCGCCCAATGCTGCCGTACCCCAGAATTCCCAGCGTCTTGCCGTAGGAATGGTCACCGTAAAGCGCCCGGTGCTCAGCGGCTTGGGGCCAACGTCCCTTGGCCTGAATTCTGTGGCAGTCATTCAACCTGCGAGTGAGCGCCAACAACAGTCCGAAGGCCAACTCGGCGACATTCGCTGAGAGTGCCCCTCCCGCATTGGCAACGGGAATGTTGCTCGAGGCCAGCTTGGTGTCCATCAGATGAGTGATCGAGGCGCTTTCGGTCTGAACCCATTTCAGACAGGGCACACTGACCGGGTCAAACCTTCCCTGCTCCGTGAAGACCACGTGAGCCCGCTTGAGAGCATCGGGAGAGAAGTGCTCGATCAACTCAATCCGCGGCGACAGGGCACGAACCCGATCGGCCGCGGCCGCGGGCAACATGGCCCCGTCCACCACGACAACAACGGACTCATTGCTGGCCACGTCGTGCAAATTCTCGGTCAAAAGTCTATATCAGCAGAAGTAGGTTCCACCTGGGTCAGATCCAAGTCAACTTCGGGTGCGATTCTATCTTCACCGCCTCAGGGCGCCTAGGATCTGCACGATCCAAACTTGCCGCTCCTTCCACACAACAGCGTTTGCTAGCGCAAAAAAAAATCCCCGGGAAATATCCTGACTTCGGCGATCCTGTGTCGTTGAGAATTGATGTGCTCACGTTCGTGCGCAATTTTCTCAAAGCAATGGTTGCGTCAGTTTTAAGTGTGCGGGGAAATTGTTGCCTTGTGCCAAACCTTTCGATTGCAATGCAAAGTAAGGGGCGAACAGGGATGAAAAACACGTCATCTGTTCATTCTCATTGATGATTGTTCCTTGTTGTTCGAGTGAAATCCCTCCTTAAAAGCTCTTGCTCCGACACGCATCGCCGGGATTTGCAGACTATCCTTAGACGAGTGACAACGAGTTGCTGGCTCTTGCGGAATCCGGGGCGCCCTTTGCGATCTGCCGTCGTCAGAGTCCGTTGAACCTTGTTGAAACACTCTCCCCGCACTGATTGACCAGTTCACTTCAGCGATCATCGACGTTTCTGCTCGGTCGTACGAAGGAACACAATGATGACCGAGGCCATGGTGAACGAAGCCAATCGCGTTTTCGCAAATACAACAGGTTTCCATATTCTTTTGGTCGACGATTCTCGAACGTTTCAGAAGTTTTTTTCCGCTCCTCTTAAGGCGCTCGGCCACGTTGTTTCGACCGCCGCGTCAGGCCCCGAGGCGTTGGCTCTGTTCTGTCCGGCGACCGCCGACGTTGTCATCGCCGACTACGAAATGCCGGACATGAATGGGCTGCAGCTCTTGGATGCGATCCATGCCAAATCGTCAGTCACACCGGTCATTGTTCTGACCGGCCACGAGGACATCACCCTTGCAGTTCGGGTGATGCGCACCGGCGCGATCGACTTTCTGACCAAATCGCATGCGAGCCAAGAACTGCCCGGTGCGCTTCAGCGGGCTGCCGCATTTGTACAACAGCAGCGTGAATTGAAGAGAGAAGTGTTCGCGCGCCGCGAAGCCGAGTTGTCCCTAGAGAACTTCAACGAGAATCTGTCGAAGGATGTTTGTGCCCGGACGTCGGAAATGATGGAGAAAGAGGCCAGGATTCATGCGGTTATTCAATCCGCAGTCGACGGCATTGTCACGATCGATCCGTCGGGGCGAATCGAATCGTTCAATCCGGCCGCCGAAAAGATGTTCGGCCACACGTCTGAAGAAGCGATCGGAAGTAATATCAACACCCTGATGCCCAGCCCCTACAAAGATGACCACGACAGCCACCTCGCCAGATACATGTCGACGGGCGAAAAGAGTATCATCGGATCAATTCGTGAAGTAAGCGGCCGCAGGAAGGATGGAACCGTCTTTTCGCAGGAGCTGTCGGTTGTGGAAGTCAAGAACGGCAACACCCGCCTCTTCACGGGCATAGTCCGCGACATCACAGAAAGAAAAGAAGCGGAAAAATTTGCTCTGCAAACCCGCGAGGCACGAATATCCCAAGAGCAGGCCGAACGCACGAACACGGCTAAGAGCGAATTCCTGGCGAACATGAGCCACGAAATTCGCACGTTGATGACGGCCATCCTGGGTTTCGCGGACGAACTGCGGGTAAGTCTGAAACAACAGGAACAGCTCGAAGCGATCGACATCATCAAGAAAAACGGCGGGTACCTCGCAACAGCTGCGCGACTATTTCACGTACCTCGTGGAAAAGAAGCGCGTGCCAAGCAGCACATTGCGTACGGAGATCTTCGGCGTCAAGTTTCTGTTCGACAAGACGCTGGGGCGGTCTTGGCCGACACTGAAGTTTCTCCGCGCCCGACCGTCCTACAAGCTGCCGGTGGTCCTTGATCGAGAGGAATCGCGGCGTTTGATCGCTCTGATTCGCTGTCCGGCCGTTCGCATGTGTGCCACGATGATGTACAGCTGCGGTCTGCTAATTTCCGAAGCACTCGGTCTGGAAGTCGCCGACATCGATAGCGCCCGGATGGTCGTGATCGTGCGTGCCGGCAAGGGGAACAAGGATCGTCACATTCCGCTGCCCAAGCGGACCCTCGAATTGCTGCGGGACTACTGGCGGGCGTATCGACCAAACATCCGGCTGCTGGTCACCCAGGACGGGCGTCCTCTGGCCGATCACCGCGTCAGGTACTTTCTTAAAAAGGCCGTGAAGCAGAGTGGAATTGCCAAACGCATTTCGTCCCATACGTTGCGGTACTCTTACGCCACGAACTTGATGGAGCAAGGCCTCGACGTCCGCGTCATTCAGGGGCTGTTGGGTCATCGCAGTCTGAAAACCACCACCCTCTACCTGCACATGACCCAGAGCATCATGCAGTCGGTGCAGGATGCGGTCAACGACCTGACGGCCGATCTCTGAACGTCTCGCGTTTGGAGATCGGTCATGTTGGAAGTCGCGGACGTATTCCATCTGTACGGCGATGCGTATCTGAAGAAGTTCGGCCACACGATGCTGCCGAGTCACCGTCGCGCCCTCGAAGACATCCGTCACTGTCGAACGGAAGTCTTCGGCGGCCACGTCTACGACTGTGACATCTGCGGGCATTGGCAGTACGCCTATCACTCGTGCAAGAACCGCAGTTGCCCGAAGTGTCAGGGAGGCGATACGGAAGTCTGGCTCCAACGGCGCCGTCAGGAACTTCTGGCGGTTCCCCATTTCCACGTGGTCTTGACCCTGCCGAAGGAATTACATGCCATCGTCCGCCGTCATCAGAAGACGCTGTACAACGTGCTCATGAAGGCTGCCGCCAGATCACTGATGAAACTGGCGACCGACCCGCGTTACGTGGGGGGACGACTCGGAATCTTGGCCGTGTTGCACACCTGGACGACGATGCTTGGTTATCATCCGCACGCCCAACTTTTGGTTCCCGCCGGTGGAGTTACCGAGGATGGCAGATGGGTGGCGGCCCGCAAAGACTACCTGGTTCCCGTCAAGGCACTCTCGGTACTCTTTCGGAGAATGTTCCTCGAGATGTTGCAAAAGGCCTTGCCGCAGCAATGGGTCCCAAACTCGGTGTGGACCAAGCGCTGGGTTGTCCATTGCCAGCCGGCAGTCCAAGGAGCCGAAAAGGTGCTCCAGTACCTCGCACGGTACGTCCACCGGGTGGCCTTTGCCAATAGCCGGCTGGTCCGCATCGCAGACGGTGAGGTGACGTTCCGCTATCAGAATCGCCGTCAGCAACAATGGGAAACGATGACGCTTCCGGCGATGGAGTTCATGCGTCGATTCCTGCAGCACATCTTGCCGCGTAGAACTCACAAGGTGCGGTATTACGGCTTCTGGAATCCTGGCCAGCGCCATCTGTTGCGCCGTGTGCAACTGGTGACCGGAACGGCTGCCAT
>CAUZTK010000111.1:0-11264 GCA_963582395.1 Planctomycetota bacterium
ACGTCGAGGCCCATCACATGAACGCACTGATTCAAATCCGCTCACTCAATGATTTCTTCATTGGTCGCAAGCACGGCCGCTCTGACACTGACACCATGATCATCAACCAGTTTCCCGGTTGCTCACTGCAACCCAACCGCCTGCTGGCCCCGCCGGATACCCATCATCGCTCGACTCACACATTTGTCGCCCACAAAAGCTGGGACGCGGTTGCTAAAGATCAGTCTGTCGGCGCTGGCCAAATGCAGAAACGCGAATTGGTGTGTATTGGCATTAAACTATTTGATGGCTTCGAGCGATTCTGGGCTAGTTGTCGCACCAACAGCATCGGCTTAAAGTTGAACCCGTATGCCAAGGCCTACAAACCTATTTACGAATCAAACGTTGCATACCTTCGCAAACAGGGACCGTAACGCCGGCCCGAAAGTCTCTGTCGCGCCGTTGCCTTTGGCCTTTCCAATTCCTCTAGCTCTCTGTCAATAGCAGCCGTTTTTCACCGGCCTCACCCGTCACCCACCCTCAATTTCGCGAACCACAGACCGCGGCAACGAAATTCCGGTTTTCGCCCGTCGAACCTCGACAGCTTCCGGCTCGCCACCAACTCGCCTTGCTGTCCATTCCCATTCCGACCATCCGGCTTGAATCTCAGCAGTAAGTAGTCCCCAAATCTCCTCTGACGATGGGGCTGAACCTTGTTGCCGTCGAGCAAAACACGGATGACACAGACCAGTTGTATTAGGTCTTCCGCGATTGTTAGTGGAGAGCTTCATCGTCGGCTCTGGAATGCAGGATCGTGGTGTTGGGTTCCTCGAGCAGCTTCAATGTCTGGGCGACTATGACACCTTCTTTATGAGGGTCTGGGTGACGACCTCTCTGTCATTCCGATGGCCTCTTCGACGTACACCTCAAACCAGGTCCATCCTTGCCTCGGAAATTCGGCCACCTTGCCTTTCGATTCCGTGCGGTCGACCTCGTTGGCGATTTTCGACTCTTTTCAAGACAATTATGGTTGATTTGTTATATTCATATGTTCACTATATATGAATATGCTGTTCAAACCTGTTTTTTAGAAATGTTCAGATTTTGTTCACTTTTCCGATTGGGCAAGATTCTGCGAGGGGAAACAAAATGGCAGACGAACATGAGCAGAATAGGCGGCACAATGTCGATTCTCTGACGGTACGAATTCGCGCGGCGTGCTTGCAGAAAGGCTGGAGTGTCGGCGAATTGGTCCGGCGGGCGGAAATTTCGACAACGACCTTGTACAACTTGCAGCGAGGGTTGACGCGCTCTCCGCAGACCAGGACGTTGGCCGGTATCGCAGCGGCCCTGGAGATGGCTGTCGAAGAACTTTGCGATTCGAGATTTGAGGATCCCATGCGGAGTGTCGGCTTGCGAAACGGCCTGCCGGTTCAGACCGGCGACGAGCAGCGGCGGCGAGCATTCGATCGCTGCACAAACAGCGTCGTTGCTTACGTTTATCGAGAGTGACCCGACCTGTTTTTCCGCTGGAGCGACTCTGATTGGGACGAACTGTACAGCATCTTTGGGACTGGTGGAGAATTGACGGAACAGGGGGTCGTCGAGACGGCTCGCCGGATGAATCAAAGACGCGAGACCGTACATCATCTGCAGGTCGTTTTGGAAACTCATTTGGCTCCGGTGGCAGAGCAGGTGATTGAAACCCTTTACCGAATGGTTCGGCCGGGAAACAATTTGTGTGGGACGCCAGAACCAGTGTCTCTGTCGAATCCGCAGCGCTCACAGAACCGCCGGCAGCCGGAACAGGTCGATGAGTTCCGCCCCTCGTAGACAATGCCGCTGACTCCGGACTTACAAAATTGTTCCGTTTTGTTCAGAATTGACCGGCCGGGATACCGGCAACCGAAACGCATCGTTTGCTTGCTGTCTTGCCGAACGCTGAGACAATGGCATCCGAGCGATCTTGCGGTTTTTCAGCACGAGCCGGCAGCGCACTTCGGTTGAATTTGCGGTCGACGCACCATTTAATGAAACGGGTGACGCGGCGTTGACTTTTCGCTTTCCGACGTGGCGAGTGCAAGGTCGATCCTGCCTCAAGGAATGTTGCTCTTCAGAACCGGGGTCCGAATCGGATTTGGATTTCCGAAGTTGGTCGTAGAACGAAAGGAAAATGACGGATGATTCTAATTTTGAAGTTCACCAGGCTGTTGGCCCTGCTGGCCATGTTGAGCATTTCGGTCTGGAACCTGGGATGCGGAAACGCCGGAGAGACCACCGGCACCGGCGATGCGCCCACAGGCTCTGTGACTGACGCGGACACGGACGATTACACAGATGAAGGCCCTGAGGGCGGTTCTTATGACACAGGCGGTGTTGACGTCGATGAACCCCCCTTCGACGAAACCGGAACAACCGAAAACGAAGGGCAATAGTTTGTTCCTCAGCACCCACAAGAAATGCGGTCACAATGTCGTCGGTGTTGAATATCCGGCCGGTTTGCTTGTCCATGACTGCGACCGTCGCTATGTTGATTTTTAACGCTTGCGATCGGTAACGTTAGGGAGTGCTGAAAGCCGGTATCCCCCCGAAAAATGTCTGAACGGGCTCACAAGTCAGCGGCGTCGTCCGAATTAGCCAATGCTTCGTCGCCCTGTGTAGACAGTCCATCCTGGTTCAAACCAGCGCGAGTTTTCCGATGAAACAGAAAACGCTTTTCTTTGTGATGCTGCTTGTATTGCTGGCCTCCTTACCGGTGACGGTCTCGTCGGCTGCAGATGGAAGTACCGCGAGTTACGCTTGGGACGCCGCTCCCTTGGACTGGCCACACTGGCGCGGGCCGGAGATGAACGGCATCTCTCGCGAAACGGGGCTCGTCGATCGCTGGAAACCGCAGGTCAAAGACGAAAACGGCAACGTTGTTTCTGCCGGCGAAAACATCCTCTGGCAGCGGGAAGACCTGGCCGGCCGTTCGACGCCAATCGTCATGAACGGCAAACTGTACCTGATGGCCCGCAATGATCCCGGTACAGACCGTGAGGGCGAGAAGGTCGTTTGCCTCAACGCGGCGACCGGCGAGACCATCTGGGAAAACAAATTCAACGTGTTTCTCTCTGACGTTCCCGACACTCGTGTGGGTTGGTCGAGCGTTGTGGGCGATCCGGTCACCGGCGACGTTTTTGCAATGGGTGTCTGCGATTATTTCCAGTGTCTCGACGGCGAGACCGGCGAAACCAAATGGTCGCATTCGCTCAGCGAAGAATACGGCATGCTGAACACCTACGGCGGGCGGACCAATTTTCCGATTATTCACGGCAATCTGGTGATCATCAGCGGCATTGTCATCGGCTGGGGCGAGATGGCCAAGCCGGCACATCGTTTCATCGCCTTCGATAAACGCAACGGTCAGCCTGTCTGGTACACGAGCACTCGGCTGTTTCCGTACGACACAACCTACAGTTCGCCCATCGCCACGGTCTTAGACGGACAGGACGCAATCGTGTTCGGTTCGGGCGACGGTGGCGTGCACGCCTTCCAGCCGCAGACCGGCCGAAGTATCTGGTCGTACAACTTCTCCCGCCGTGGAATCCAGAGTTCGCCGCTGGTGGTGGGCAATACGGTCGTTTGCGGACACAACGAAGAAAACGGTGAGGGCAACCTGATGGGCGCCCTGGTTGCCATCGACGGTTCGAAGAAGGGCGACCTCACCAAAACGTCCGAACTGTGGAAGCACGAACAATGGTTCATCGGCAAAAGCACTCCCCTTCACGTTGACGGCCGCGTGTATGCTTGCGACTACATCGGCTCGCTGTACGTCGCTGATCTGAAAACCGGCCAGCAGTTGCAAAAATTAAGACTCGGCGGCAAGGTTTTCAGCAGCCCCCTTTACGCGGACGGCAAGATCTTCGTCTGCACCGAAAACACCGTCTGGTCGACGTTGCGGCCGACTGCCGATGGTGTCGAGGTTGTGGGGGGGCGGCCTCGGCGGCTGAACGCCGGCAGTTGCTACGGATCGCCGATCATCTCGCACGGCCGAATGTATGTCCCAACCACCAGTGCGCTGTACTGCATCGGCCAGCCGGGCCAGGAACCAACGGCCGATCCGCGACCCGAGTCTCCCCAAGCTACCCCCAAATCGGAAGAGACCCAACCGGCGCATCTGCAACTGGTCCCGGCCGAATCGCTGCTGCGTCCCGGGCAGCGGCAACAGTTTTCGGTGCGGATGTACAACTCGCGGGGGCAGTATTTGAGAACGGCCCATGCGTCGGAGATTAAGTATTCGATCGACGGCGACGGCTCGATCGACGAAAACGGCAAGTTCCACACGCCGGCGCGAACCGATCGGCACTCGGCCGTCACCCTCACGGCCACAATTGGCGAGCTGAGCGGAAAGGCCCGCATCCGAGTGATTCCTGATTTTCCCTGGAGCTTCGATTTCAACGATGGGCAAATTCCCATCACTTGGGTCGGTGCCCGCTATCGGCACATCGCGGTTGACTTCGACTTGTATCAAAAACTCAAGAACGAGAATCCCCGTGCGAGCGAGCTGTACATCTATCTAATGACCAGCTTCATCAACAGCGGTCAGTCCCAGGCGACCTACAACAACGGCACGCCGAAACAGGTTTGGTCGGCTTTTCTGCGGTTCTCCGGCTTGGAATTCGACAACGAAGCGCAAGACATCCGCCGGCCGCAGACGGTGGCCGACGCCAAAAAAGAATTCGATCCGGCCCTGCAACTACTCGTCGACGAAAAAGTGCTCGCCGATTTCGAATTCACCGAGTTCGATGGAGGCGGCCTGCAATTGACTGCCACTCGTGGTTCGCGACAGGTGGACGGTGACGGCGTGATGTGTAAGATCTCGACGATTCCGCTGGGGGCCCGCAGTCAGGGTTGGATGGGGCACAGCGATCTTCAGAACTACACCGTTCAGGCCGATATCCTCGGAACCGCCGCGCCGCTGGCTGCACCCGGTTTGCCGCCCCAAATGCCGGACATCGGCGTGCAGGGGCAACGCTACCGACTGGAGATGCGCGGAGCCGATCAGCAATTGAAACTCTCCTCGTGGGTCGCACACGAGATCAAATTCACGACGGTTCCCTTCGAGTGGATGCCGGACACCTGGTACACCATGAAGCTCCGGGCTTCAGTCGCCGACGGAAAAGCAGTGCTCCAGGGAAAGGCTTGGCCCCGCAGCGAACAGGAACCGAACGACTGGCAGATCCGGTGGACCGACGAGCCGGCCAATACGCACGGCAGCCCCGGTTTCTTCGGCAACGCCAAGAACGCAGAGATCTTTATCGACAACGTCAAGTTGACGGCGAATCAGCCGAGTTCATGACAGGCTCAAACTGATCGCTTTGCGGTTGGAGCGACTCCTGAAGCATCAGCTTAGGTTCGAGCCGGCGACACGATCGGTTAAAATTTTAGCACTTCTGCTTGACATCCGGCAATCTACTTGCTAAAAATTTAGCATGTCATTGGGCGGGGCCCTTTCACGAAGGTCGTTTGATGTCTCTCTCCGCAGAACAGAATTTGACGCGACGCGAGCGACAAATTATGGATTTTCTGTATGCCGATGGACCGGCCTCTGCCGCCGAGGTCATGCACGCCTTGCCCGACCCGCCGAGCTACTCGGCCGTTCGCGCCCTGCTGCGAATTCTGGTCGAGAAGGGGGGAGTCAAGTACCAGAAGCACGGCAACCGTTACATCTACCGGCCGACCCGGTCTCGGCGTACAGCAGCCCGTTCGGCACTCTCGCGGGTGTTGAACACATTTTTTGAAGGATCGCTGGAGAGCGCCGTCGCAGGACTGCTCGAAGTTTCTGACCGGGAACTCTCCGTTGCCGAGTGGAAGCGGCTGTCCGCCATGATCGAGAAAGCGCGAAAGGACGGGACCTGATGAGTTGGCTCTCGCGCCTCGAAACGACAGCAGCCGGCATGCCGTATTGGTTCGAGTTGGTGGCCAACACAGCCATCCGCAGCACCGTCATTCTGTTGGCGGCTTTTCTGGTGGCGGCGTTGGCGTATCGGCTGTCGGCAGCGGTGCGTCATTTCATCTGGGTAATTTCCTTCGTCGGCCTGTTGATCTTGCCCCTGTTTTACACTCTTTTGCCAAGCTGGTCGGTGCACGTATTGGGCTGGCGGACGGACGGTGCAGCCTCGTCGCAACCGACTCCCGATCTGTTGACCGGTTTCTCGAACGGAAACGAAGAAGACCAACTGGCCGGTCGAAACGCGTTTGTGCCCCCGACTGGTTCGGTGTCCGATCCGTCAGATCGCGGCTTCAATACGGCCGCCCGAGAGATGACCGATTCGGAATCGGTCCTGTTCGGTTTGAGCGGCCTGAGCGGCTGGAAGATTGTTGGTTTGGTGTGGACAGTCGGCGCTTTCGTCGCGCTGCTGCCATTTTTGATCGGACTGGCACGCCGGCATCGGCTGGAGCGAACAAGCCGGCACCCGGTTGACGACAAAATTGATTCATTGGCGCGACAGCTCTCGGCGCAGATGCGTGTTTCGACGCCGATTACGGTGCTGGAACATCCCGACTCGGTGCTGCCGGTGGTGTGGGGCATTGTCCACGTCGTGGTTCTGTTGCCGGCCATTGCGGTTCGTTGGAGCCGCAACCGGTTGCGAGTAGTCTTGTTTCACGAACTGGCCCACGTCAAACGGCGGGATTGCCTGATTCAGTATCTGGTCCACGTGGTGTGTGCCGTTTATTGGTTTCATCCGCTCATCTGGCTGGCGGCGCGGAAGCTGCGGACCGAACGGGAGAACGCCTGCGACGACCTCGTGCTGGCCCACGGAATTGCCCCGACCGATTACGCGGCAAATTTGCTGGCGATTGCGAAGACACTTCGAGCCGACACCCCGGAAACTTTTGCCGCCGTTGCGATGGCGATGCCCTCAAATCTGGAAAGGAGATTGCGCATGATTCTGGACAACAACCGTAACCGCCGACCGTTGACGGTGGTGATTGTTTCGTTGGGATTGGTTGCTTCGGTGGTGCTGCTGTTGGCGTTGGCCACGGTTCAGCTGGTCCCGGCCGAACAGAAAGCGGAAGAATACAATCCAACCCAAGTGGCGACGGCGCAGATCGCCCAAATGAACGTGGGCCAGGGAGATTGGCCGCAATGGGGTGGCTGGACCGGACGTAACAACACACCCGCCGGCCAGAACATCCCCACCGAGTGGAGCATCGGGAAAATCGATGCCGCCGGAAAACGGGTCGGCGCCAAGAACATCAAATGGTCGGCCAGGCTCGGGTCGCAGACTTACGGTAACCCGGTGGTCGCCAACGGCAAAGTCTTTGTCGGAACGAACAATAACGCTGGTTACATCAAACGGTATCCGCCGAGGGTCGACCTTGGTTGTCTGCTCTGCTTTGACGAGAAGACAGGAAAATTCCTCTGGCAGCATTCCAACGAGAAGCTGCCGACCGGCCGAGTTCACGACTGGCCCCAGCAGGGTGTCTGCGCGGCGCCGTTCGTCGACGGTGACCGGTTGTGGTACGTCAGCAATCGGGGCGAAGTCGTCTGCCTGGATACCGAAGGTTTTAACGACGGCGAGAATGACGGCGTCAAGGGCGAAATCGAAGCAGCCAACGAAGCCGACGTCGTTTGGCGGTTCGACATGATGGGTACACTGGGTGTCTCGCAACACAATATGTGTAGCTGTTCGGTTACCTGCGCCGGCGACGTTCTGCTGGTGAACACCTCCAACGGTCTCGACGAATCGCACATCAATCTGCCGGCCCCCAACGCGCCCAGTTTCATGGGCCTAGATCGCAACACCGGCACAGTGCTCTGGACCGACAAGTCGCCCGGCACCAGCATTCTGCACGGGCAGTGGTCCTCGCCCACCTATGCCGTGCTGGGCGGTCAACCACAGGCGCTGTTTGCCGGCGGCAATGGCTGGTTGTACAGTTTCGACCCCCAAGGGGACGGCCAGGGCCATGCCAAGCTGCTCTGGAAATTCGACTGCAACCCGAAGGATTCCAAGTGGATTTTGGGAGGTCGGGGGACTCGTAACAATATCATTGCCACACCGGTCGTCTACGACGGGCTGGTCTACGCCGCCGTCGGACAGGACCCGGAACACGGCGAAGGAATCGGGCACCTGTGGTGTATCGATCCCACCAAGCGAGGCGACGTCAGCCCCGAACTGGCCTTAAACTCCCAAGGCAAACCGCTTCCTCACCGCCGCTTGCAAGCGGTGAACACTGCGGCGGGGGAGAAGGCGATTCCGAATGTGAACGAGGCCGTCGTCTGGCATTACAGCAAGTGGGGCGAGGACTTCGAGCAGCAGATGCACCGTTCGTGCGGCACGGTCGCCATCAAAAACGACCTCTTGTACATTTCCGACTTCAGTGGTTTATTCCACTGCCTCAACGCTAAAACCGGTCAACCGCATTGGACTTACGACATGTTCGCCTCCGCCTGGGGGTCACCTCTGATTGTCGAGGGAAATGTCTACATCGGCGATGAAGACGGCGATGTGACGATTTTCGAACTTAGCAGCCAGATGGAAATTGTGCGGGAGATCACCATGGGCAACGCGGTTTACAGCACGCCCATTATCGCCAACAACGTTCTGTTTATCGCTAACCGGTCGGAACTGTTTGCCATTGCGCCCGACGGAAAATAGTCCATCGATCACGACGTTGATGAAATTCTCGAAGATACCTGGGGCCCCCGCTGTTGTCGTGTGTTTTACTATAGAGAGGTTTTCGGGCCGAGTGGCCTGCGTCGTGGAAATTGCCATCCCTGCGCCAAGGTCATAGAATAAGCAGATGCGACAGAGTCGTCGCCATCCTTAACACATGTCCAATTTCCTGCATTTGATGTCCGGCTGCCAGAGTCACCTGTTGTCGTTTGCTGGTTCTTGGATACGACATGCCCGACCACCGCTTGCGGCTTAGCCTCGCTTTTACCAGGCAGCGCGGTCGAGCGTGTTGTTTCCGACGGAGAACGGCAAGAACCCAATGCAGCGATGATCGTCTGGACCATCAATCCGTCGATCCCTGACCAGGAAAGTTCGCGAATGCAGGGAAAGCCTTCCATTGATTCTGAAACCACGCTTTCGACGGAGACGGGACCGTTCTCGCCGTTCGATTACCACCCACGGACTCGGGTGATCTTCGGTTCCGGCAGCGTCGACCGGCTCGGCGAACTGGCCCGCGAGCTGGGCGGGCGGCGGGTGCTGCTGGTCACCGACCAAGGCTTAGCGGCAGCCGGTCACGAACAACATGGAGTCGATTCACTCTCCGCAGCCGGTCTCGACGTCACTGTGTTCGACGACGTCCGCCCCAACCCGACCACCGAGGACGTCGACCGAACGCTGGCCGTTGCCGGGCAGGCCAACGTCGATTTGATCGTCGGTTTAGGGGGCGGAAGCAGCATGGATTGTGCCAAGGGCGTCAACTTTCTGCTGACCAACGGCGGCCGCATGCAAGACTACTGGGGCGTTGGCAAAGCGACCAAGCCGATGCTGCCGATGATCGCCGTCCCCACCACCGCCGGCACCGGCAGCGAGGCCCAGTCGTTTGCGCTGATCGCCGACGCCGAAACGCACATGAAAATGGCCTGCGGAGATAAAAAGGCGGCCTGTCGAATTGCCATGCTCGATCCGGAGCTCACCGTCAGCATGCCGCCCGCGGTGACGGCGGCCACCGGCATCGATGCCGTCAGCCATGCGCTGGAAACGTACGTCACCAAACCTCGAAACACCATTTCCCAACTGTTCAGCCGGCGGGCCTGGCAACTGCTGTCGCGGGGTTTTCCGCGAGTCATTCGGGAACCGGACGACGTCGAAGCCCGCGGCACGATGCTGCTCGGTGCGCATTTCGCCGGAGCGGCCATCGAAAACTCAATGCTGGGGGCCACGCATGCGCTGGCCAATCCGCTCTCAGCCCACTTTGGCATGACCCACGGAATTGCCATCGGTCTCATGCTGCCGCACGTCATCCGGTATAATGCAGAGATGGTCAGGCCGCTGTACGGCACTTTGGCCGCCGATGCCGGGCTGTGTGATGCCGACGACCCCGCCGCGCCACACCGTCTGGCCGACTTCGTCGAATCGCTGGTGGCGATGTCGGGTGGTCCGACAAGTTTTTCCCAATGCAACGTCGACCCCAAGTTCATCCCGCAGTTGGCCGAGGAGGCCGCCCGACAATGGACCGGGAACTTCAATCCGCGTCCCGTCTGTGCCGTCGAACTAAAGGAGTTGTATCAATGCGCCAATTCAACAAACGAGCACGCTTGATAATTGCCAGCGGTCTGGTCCTTTGCGCGTTGATCGTCGCGATCGGCTTGCTGACCAAGGGCGAAGTCCGACCGATCGCCTCTGAAGCTGCCGAGGGGGCCGAAACAGCCTCGACGTCCACCAGTTTCAAGACAGACTCGCAACAACTCAAACCACCCGGACCTACCAGTTGGGCGTCGTTCCGAAACGGCGACCTGCAACTGGGGGTGGCCGGCAGCAAATTGCCTGAGAAGATGCAGTTGCTGTGGAAATTCGAAGACCCCGACGGGTTCGTGACGACCGCGGCCATCGTCGGCGAGCACGTTTATGCCGCCGCTTTAAGCGGGTTCTTGTATTGCTTCGACCGAAAAACCGGCCGGCTCATCTGGAAATATCGCTCGATCGACGATCCCGACTCCGAAACTTTTGCCGCCGGATTCAAGTCGGCCCCGCGGATCACTGCCGATACGATTTTCGTCGGCGACGAAGACGGCTTGCTTCACGCCGTGGACCGCAAAACCGGAAAGAAGATATGGCGGTTTCAGACGCAGGGCGAAATTGTCGGCGGAGCGGCCATCGTCGGCGAAAACGTGATCGTCGGCTCACACGATAGTCACCTTTACTGTCTGAAGGCCGCTGACGGGTCCCTGGTCTGGAAGTTTCAGACCAGGGACCGCATCAACTGCGCCCCCGCAATTGCGGGCGACTTTACGTTTGTGGCTGGCTGCGACGAACATCTGCGGGTCATCGACATCAAGCACGGGCAGCAGCAAGCCGACATTCTGCTGGAAAGTTTTTTGATTGCCTCGCCGGCGGTCATGGGCGACATGCTGTACGTCGGCACTTACGCTGGCGAAGTCCTCGCTGTCGATTGGAAAAAGGAAACGATCGAGTGGCGCTACAAAGACCCGGTCCGCGAGAATCCGTATCACTCCTCGGCGGCGGTCACCGACCAGTACGTCATTGTCGGCGGCCAGGACAAGCAGCTACACTGCATCGACCGCAAGACGGGCGAACGAATTTGGGTGTTCCAGGCTAAGGGGC
>CAUZTK010000112.1:0-11244 GCA_963582395.1 Planctomycetota bacterium
AATCAACAGTCGACTGGCAACCGTCATCGACGTCGATGACGACGACACTCTGAACGACATTGCGCAAAAGATTAACGCGGCCGGCGCAAACGCAACCACCGCCGTCATCGATGACGGTTCGGCGTTCAATTCAGCACGGCTGTCGCTGACCGCCGTCGATTCCGGCTTCGGTGGGATGTTTTACGTCGTTGACGGCGGGTCAGGGCTCGGTTTATCCACACTGTTTGCAGGGCAATATGCGTTGTTGCGGGTCGGCGGAGACGTTCAATCCGGATTCCTGATTAGCTCCGATTCCCAGACCTTCGCCGACGTCGAGATTCTGGAAACTTCCAGCAGCATTGTCCAGGTGACCGTTTCACGCAACACCGAAAAAACCGAAAGTGCCCTCAATAGTTTTGTTAGTGGTTTCAACAGCTACATCGACACGGCAGCCAACTTGACGAAGTTCAACCCCGAAACAATTGAGCGCGGCGTGTTGCAGGGATCGGGAACCGTGCTGCGGGTGACCGGCCGGATCGATTCGCTGCTCAATAGCCGGTTGTTCGCCTCCGACAAGACGGTTCGTTCCCTACTCGATCTGGGAATCCGAGTCGACGTGGGGGGGAAACTGACGTTCGACAAAGACCGTCTCGCGGAGAGGCTCCAGGAAAACCCACAGGCCGTTGCCGATTTCTTCCTCGATTCAGAATCTGGTTTTGCGAAACAAGCCCAAGATCTGCTCAAATCCTTCACCGACCCCCTGACCGGAACCTTCAAACTCGAGGAAACGGCGCTACAGGATTCGGTTGATTCTCTGAACGAGCGCATCGATCAGTTGAGCGAACTGCTAGATTTCAAACGCGAACGCTTACTCCAGCAATTCATCGCCATGGAACGAATTCTGGGAGAGCTGACGTTTCAACAGCAGGCAATCAGCACGATTGCACCGCTAAGCATCAACCCGATCGGCAAAGGAATCTTTTGAACGTATCCAGCCGAATGTTGGGGCATGAGTTTGCCGGCCTAAAGATAGCCGGGCCGTCGGCCGCTTGAGAGCAGTGGATTTCCAGAGATAGGAATTTCAAACAGGTAGGAGTCAAGACATGTACGGCAACGACGAATATCTTGAAGCACAGGTGTTAACGGCCTCTCCGAAGCAACTGCACCTGATGGTCATCGACGGGGACATTCGGTTCGCCGTCCAAGCGAAACGGGCACTCGAAAAGAACGACATTGAAACGGCCCATTTCGCCCTCAACAGCAGCCGCGAATTCGTAAGCGAGTTGATGGGGGGACTCAACGAGGAGCAATCACCCGAGATCGTCTCACAGTTGAAGAGTGTCTTCTTTTTCGTCTTCCGCAGGTTGGTAGACGCCGATCTCCAGCGAGACGTCTCTATCGTTAGCGACACGCTGAAAATTCTTCGGATGTACCACGAAACTTGGTACCAGTTAGTCGAAAATGTGAAAGAGAACCCAGAACCCAACCGGCACTTCATCGAGCATGTTGAGTGTGCCGTTCCGATGCCGAAAGAAACGGCACAGACCTCGCCGGAAGCACCAAGAAAATCTTGGACGACCTGACTCCCCATCCGCCGGCTCGACAAAAGCTGCGAAGACGGTTGAGTCACCAGATCTGGACAGTTTTTCATTCTGGGGTCTGGGGTGGCCCGGCCATCTCGTGGCCAGGTCGCGCAGCGACAAGAATCCCGTATCATTCGCTTCCCAATCAGAAACAGGACGTCTTTTCTGGTTGTCCGTCGAGGGACTGGTCTCTTGTGCCTGACGGCACTCGACCGCAAGTCGGTCGGGCCACCCGTGTCCAGAATGCTAGAAATTCTGGCTGCGAATCTGCGAATGAAACATTTCACTTCTGCTTGCGAAATCGGTCGCCTGTCCGTAAAACAACGGGCGTTTATGTGATGGCCTCTCGTGAAATCGAGATCGGCTTTCGTCGCCCAGAAGTGAATGTTTTTCAGGACGTTGACCTCTGTTGACAGCCTCGATTGCAACACTGAGCCGTATGCGCTATGGCGCTACGCTTTTTCTCTGCGCAGCCGTCGTCTTCGCCCATTCCTATCTGGCTGCGTTCGGAAGTGAACCGGAAGACTGGCATCAACCGTACCGGCGTGTGATCGTCGATCCTGTCTCCATCGTCTTGAGCGGCCCCGATGCGAGCTTCTCGCTGCTGGTCCACGGCGAGCGGACGGACGTCTGGTCGATCTGACCCGTAACTCAGAATTTCGTTAGACCGGCGCAGACATCGTCGGTGTGCTGGATACGGGTGTGGTTCGCAGCCTTGCCGACGGCCGGGCTGCGGTGGAAGTCCAAGTCGCCGGCCAAACGTTGACGGTTGCCGTCTCTGTGAAATTCTCGCAGACTCCCCGGGAATATCAATTCGAGAATGACATCATCCCGATTTTGAACAAATTCGGATGCAACGCCTCGGGGTGTCACGGCAAGGCGGAGGGGCAAAACGGCTTCAAACTCTCGATCTTTGGTTTCGATCCCCCAGCCGATCGGATCGCCTTGCTGAACGAGGGTCGTGGACGGCGGGTTTTCCCGCGGCCCCCGAACAGAGCCTGCTGTTGTTAAAAGTCTCGGGGGGGCGTGAAGATCCGCCGCGGCTGGGGAGAGTATCGGACGTTGCGGGGCTGGATTGCCGACGGTCTTCCGGTGGGTCACGAGTCGGCTCCACGAGTCGTTTCTCTGAAGATGACTCCGCGGGAACGCCGTCTGGACATGCAGGCCCGGCAGCAAATTCGGGCCGTCGCCACCTACTCCGACGGACGCCAAGTGGACGTCACGCGGCACGCAAAGTTTCAATCGAACAACGACGGACTGGTCTCGATCAGCGAATTCGGTCTGGTCATCGCCGGCGAAACTCCCGGTGAAGCCGCCGTCATGGCCAGCTACATGGGGGCGGTCGACGTCTTCCAAATCCTCATTCCCCGCGAAACGCTGAAGGGTGAGTACCCGCGGCTGCCGGTCAACAATTTTATCGACAGTCTCGTAGACGCCAAGCTGAAGAAGCTCAACATCGCGCCGTCTGAAATGTGTGATGACGCGGAATTCTTGAGACGAGTTTACCTCGACGTCATTGGGATGTTGCCCACCGCCGAAGAAGCCCGCCGGTTCCTCTCCGAGGAGCATTCCGACCGCCGCGAGCGGCGGGTCGATGAACTTCTAAAACGCTTCGAATTCGCCGACTACTGGGCCTGAAGTGGTCCGATTTACTCCGCGTCGATCGGCAGGCGCTGGGGCACAAACGCGCCTACAACTACTATCGCTGGATTCGCGGTAGCATCGCCGAAAATAAACCTTATGACCGGTTTGTGAGCGAGATTGTCTCTGCCGAGGGACTGATGAGCGAAACACAGGCCACCCAGTTTTACAAAGTCGTCTCCGACCCGGGCAAGATCGCCGGCAGCCTCTCTCAGGTGTTTCTCGGCGTGCGGATTGAATGCGCTCAGTGCCATCACCATCCCTTCGATCGCTGGAGCCAGACAGACTACTACGGCATGCAGGCGTACTTCACCCAAGTTTTGTTCAAGAAGACTCCGCACGGAGAACTGATGGGCTCCCTCAAGAAAAGCCCAGTCACCAAACATCCACGCAGCGGTGCGATCGTCAACCCGCATCTCTTGGGTACGGAAAATCGGGCGCAGCCGCCGGAAGGTGACCGCCGTAAACTGCTGGCCGACTGGATGACGTCGCCGGAGAATCCCTGGCTGGCGCGGAACTTTGTGAACCGGGCTTGGGCGCATTTTTTGGGACGCGGCTTGATTGAACCGGTCGACGATGTTCGTTCCACCAATCCGCCTACGAATCCGGAGTTGCTCGATGCGCTGGCCCGTCACTTTGTAGAACACGGTTACGATTTCCATCGCCTGATCCGCACGATGACATCCTCGCGGACCTATCAGTTGTCGTCAAAACCAAACGAAACCAACGAGCGGGATGAGCAGAACTATTCCCGGGTCCTGTTCAAGCGCATGGAAGCCGAGGTCCTCTTCGACGCAATTTGCCAGGCCACTGGTGTCGCTGAAAAATTTCGCGGAATGCCGGCCGGATTTCGTGCCATCCAGCTTTGGGACAGTCGGATGCCGCATGACTTCCTCGAGCTGTTTGGCCGTCCTGTTCGACCGACGCCCTGCGTCTGCGAACGGACCAGTGAGACCAACGTCGCGCAAGTGCTGCACGTGTTGAACTCGCCGGAAATTCATGCGAAACTATCGCACGAAAGCGGCCGGGTTGCGGTCCTCATCGAGCGTTTTTCCGGCAACGACGTGCGTCTGATCGAAGATCTGTATCTGACGTTTTACAGCCGGTTTCCTTCCCCGCAAGTGCGCCAAGCGACAGTCGCCTATCTGCAGAAGAACGCAAGCCAGCGACGGGAAGCGGCCGAAGACATTGCCTGAACAATGATGGATATGGTGGAGTTTCTGTTTAATCATTAAGCCCCCGCTTGCGGCATAGCGGGCCGGCAGATTCTCAACGTACAAAACGGAAAGGACAACCCATGAGCAGAAAAAGATCGTTCTGCGACGGAATCAGTCGGCGTGACGTGTTGCGCGTCGGCGTGGCCGGAACTTTGGGGGCGTCCTTTTCGCTGGCCGAGATCCTTCACCGACAGGCACAGACCGCCGGCCCTTCACGTCCTTCCCCAGACGTTCCTCTAATCATTCTATTTTTTCAGGGCGGCTTGAGCGCCATCGATACTTTCGACCTCAAAGCAAATGGCCTGGCCGAATTTCGGGACGAGTTCAGTCCCATCGACACGAACGTGACGGGAATGAAGATCTGCGAGCACCTGCCGTTGCTGGCCAGCCACGGCGAAAAGTTTTCGTTGCTGCAAAATTTCACACACAACAAATTCGGGGCACGGCGCGGCCGACCACTACATGCTCACCGCGTATCATCCCACGGCCGGTTTCAACGCCAGTCTGAGGCCGAAAAATCAACGACCCTCCTACGGCTCGGTGATCGCCCGGAGACTGGGTCCGAAGGGCTCCATTCCACCTTACGTTTGCCTGCCGAAAATGTATCGCTCCTGCGGCGCGGCTGTTGGGGACCATCGGTCGCTACTAGAAGGCCGCTGAGGTCTGGGCCAACCGCACCGCGAAAACGTTCAGTGTCTTTCAGTAGAAAGTGTTCGACCTGAGGACTTCTCCGGAAACCAAGTCGGCCTTTGACATCACCCAGGAGCCGGACTAACTGCGCGACGAGTACGGATGGCATTCGCTGGGGCAGAGTTGTCTGATGGCCCGCCGGCTGCTCGAAGCGGGCGTCCGTTGCGTGACCATCGCACACTCCAACTGGGATACGCATTACAACAACTTCAGCGTGCTCAAGGGCGATCTGCTGCCGCAGCTCAACACTGGCTTGCCAACGTTGCTGGGCGATCTGGCCGATCGGGGCATGCTGAAAAAAACCATGGTTGTCGTCATGGGTGAATTTGGCCGCACTCCGCGGGTCAACAAATTTTCCGAGCGGGACCACTGGGGGCCGTCGAACTGCCTGCTGATGGCCGGGGGCGGAATTCAGTGGGGGCGTGTTGTCGGCGACACCAATTCTCGCGGCGAGAGACCGGAGCGCGACCCGGTCGGACCCGAAAACTTTGCGGCCACAATGTACCGCTGCCTCGGCATCGACCACAACAAGATCTTCTACACCCCGGAAGGCCGTCCCATTCCGATTGTGAAGAATGGACAGGTCATTTCCGCGTTGTTGTGACGTGTCGGCCGAGGTGACTGAAACCGAGTCAGCGACCAACAGCCTGGTCTTTTTCGCGGGGGGGCGATGCGAATTCGCTGTTTGCAATCGAGGCACCTCCTGACGGCCGGCAGCCGCTGGCTCTCGGCCATCTACCTGCTGCCCATGTTGGCAACACTGGCCTACGCCGATCCACCCTCGGTGGAGTATTTTTTTCCCGCAGGAGGACAGGGCGGTACGACAGTCAAGTTTCGGATCGGCGGGTACTATCTCCACGAGGGGTCCGCTTTTGAAATGCGCGGCACGGGAATTGAGCCGCCCAAACGCATCCAGCGGACCGAAACCATCTGGTTTGAAGGCCCGGTCATCTTCCAGTCGGTGTTTCAGCGGGGCGAAAACTATCCCAAATATTTTCTAGGAACGGTCAAAATCAGTGCCGACGCGCCCCTCGGCGAACGGCATTGGCGCATCTGGAATTCGCAGGGAATTACGCCGTTTCGGCGATTTATTGTCGGCGACCTCCCCGAGATCGTCGAAGAGGAAATCGACGGGCGAGCGGTTTCGGTCAAGGTGACGGTCCCGGTCACCGTCAACGGGCGCATCTTTCCACGCGAAGACGTCGATATCTGGACTATCGAAGCCCAGGCAGGGCAAACTTTCACCTGTGAGGTCCGCGCCGCCCGGCTCGGATCTCCGCTCGATTCGAGGCTGGAAGTTCGCGGGCCGGCGCATCGCTGAAAACGATGATGCGCTGGGAGTCGACTCGCTGCTGCATTTTACGGCCCCCCGCGCGGGCACCTACCAAATTCATATTCACGACGTCAGTTTTCGGGGGTTGCAGCAGTACGTTTACCGTTTGACCATCAGCAACAGCCCGTATATCGACTCGGTGGACGACGCGGTAAAACGGCCCTGTTTCAACTCAGCGGTGCCAACGTGCCGAAAGGGCCGGTTGCGATCGCGCTTCCCGCCGACGGTCCGTCCGAGTTTCAAGATCAGATTACGCTGGCCGGCAAGACGAGCAATCCGTACAGACTCGATTTGGACGATCTGCCGGAATATCTGGAAAGCGACGACAAGCAGGACGCTTCGGGCGCTCAACCGATTCAACTGCCCGCGATGCTCAATGGCCGGATCTCGAAACCGGGCGAAGCGGACTTATGGACCTTCCATACCGAACAGGACGCCACATTCGAGTTCGATCTTCGCGCCGCCCGGATCGGTTCGCGGCTCGACTCGGTGTTGACGTTGCTGGACGCGACCGGCAAGAGACTGGCAAGTTCCGACGACCTCGTAGAGGGACAGACAGACAGATATCGTTCCAAGTCTCGGCTGGCGGCACCTATACCGTCCGAATTGAGGACCGTTTGAAGTCTCGTGGGGGCGAGAACTTTGCCTATCGTCTCCGAGTCGCCCCTGCACCCAACAAGACAAACGTGCCGCCCGGTTTTCGTCTGCGGTTTCCGGAACGGCAGATCGCGCTGGCCCGGGGCCAAGAGGTCAAAGTACGTGTGACTGCCGAACGTTTCGGAGGGTTTCAGGGTGAAATTGATCTTGTTTTCGAGAACCTGTCCGCAGGAGTGACGGCCACCGGAACGAAAATCGCCCGGCAGAAGCCGAACACAGATGTCGTTCTCAAAACCAACGGGTCGGTGAAAATCGGCTTGACAGCGCTGCACGCCCACGGCCGTGGGGAAATTGAGAGCACTAAATAAAGAGAGCGATGGAAAACAGAAAGTTGTGGAGACGAAGAAAATCAGCGGGCCCGTTCTGCCGCCGAACAAGCCGGGTGATCCGGACGATGAGGAAATCACCTTGGCGATCACCGTGACGACGCCGTTTAAGTTCACTGGGATTTTCGAGACGAAGTACGGGGCGCAAGGAACAGTGTTCGTCCGACATTACGCGATCGATCGGGGCGGATTTCAAAGTCCGATCGAAATCAGTCTGGCGGATCGGCAAGTGCGCCACTTGCAGGGCGTGACGACGGGCCAAATTGTTGTGCCCCCCAGCGTCTCTGAATTAGATTACCCGATCAACCTCTCGACGTTTCTCGAAATCGGCCGAACAAGCCGCACAACGCTGATGGCGGTCGGCGTCGTAGCAGAGCCGGATGGAACGCGGCACAAGGTCAGTTACAGTTCCGGTGCGCAGGACGATCAAATTATTGTTCTGGCGGTTCCGGCTCGGCTAAGCATCCGCACCGGCAGAAAGTCTCTTTCCACACGCAGCGGCGGTGTTGTCAGCTTGCTGGTCAGCGTGAACCGCGGGACCGCGCTCTCCGGTCCGGTGACCGTTCAGTTGCTCGTGCCGCGGCACATGAGGGGAATCTCGGCCGAGGAGATCGTGATTGCGGCCAATGAGAACCAAGACATGTTGACCCTTCGGTTTGCCGAGGGCCGGTTCGGCCCCTTCAACATGCCGCTGACATTGCGGGCCCGCATGATGGATGACCGGGGCTACCCGGTCCTGTCAGACACCACGTTCGACGTCGTGGCGATCAAACGATCGCGCCGGACGCAGAAACCGTAGCCGCTTTGCCGAAACATCTCTCCCGAATGGATGGATGAGCCGGTTGATCGACGAACTGCCAGGTCTCGCGGTTGCTGGAGTTCTACTTGAAGTCGAAATCGTCGTCCGACTGAGGGAGTTCATCCAGGTTTCTCAGGCCAAAGACTTCAAGAAAACGCGGAGTTGTCCGGTATTTGACCTGTGATGGGGCCTCGTCGCCGCGCTGAATGGCGATCAATTGGCGACGCAGCAATTGACGGAGCACCCCGCCCGGTTTGTGCTTGCCCGCCCGTTCGACATCTTGGCTCGAAATGGGCTGGCGGTATGCCACCAGCGCCAGCACTTCGAGCGCCTCTTGCGAAAGCTTGACTTCCTTCGGCCCGACACCGAATGTCCGTTCCCGAACGCGATCGAACTCCGGCCGTAGCACAAGGCTATACCCCCCTTCGCCGAAGACAATTTCGTACGGCCGGTTTTCGTCAGCGTATCGGGCGCCCAGAACGTCGATGGCCGTTTCCACGAAGTCCTGGTCGAATTCTCCGCGCAGCAGCAAACAAAGTTTTTTGATCGTCAAGCGTGTTCCGCCCACAAACAATGCCGCTTCGATGACCTGCTCCGGTATGACTCGGGGCTGCTGTTGAGCGTCGTTGATGTCCACAACCCGGGGCAGGACGCCGTCGGAAGCTGCCCGATCATCAGTTTTTTCGTTCGGCATTGGCACCGTCAAACCTGCCGGTGGAGGCAGCCCGGTCGAGTCTGCTGCGCCGAATTCCCCTTCAGCGGCCTGCCTGCTCGGTACGGAATCGCCGCTGGCGAGTCCGACTTCCCACTCAACGGATTCGACGACCTGGAGTGCCTGCTGATACGCGCGTTCGATGTCGTCATCCAGCCAGGAATTCTCGTCGGTTTGATCGGCGCCGTCCAGCGCCGCTGCGGATCGCTCGGCGGCTGACTCTTTGGGGCGATCCTGATCCGGTGGCGGTTGCCCGGAACCGTCTGGGGGTGGCAGGTCTGTTCCACCATCGAAGAATTCAACCGTCATCGTGACGACTCCGTTCGAGGAACGACCTACGGGACGGCGATCACAGCGGGTCGGTACTATAACCGCGACGTGTGGACCAGCTCAAGAGCGGACAGCATGGCTGGACTCGTTCGTTGTCAAACGGTCATATCTGCTGGTATACTGGTCTTTAATCAGGTGTAAAGTTTCGATCGTCTTCGATTGAAAGGAATTGACAATGGCAAACCGGTCGCAGTGTCCGACGATTTTTGGACACATCATTCTCAAGAACATCAAGAACATGTTGGCACTGCTGTGCCTGAGCGGCGGGCTGCTTCAGCACGCGGTCGCTGCGGACTGGCAGACCTATCTGCGAAACAATGCCCGCACCGGCTCGACACCGGAACAGCTCACGTTGCCGCTGAGACCGATTTGGTCGTATTCGCCCGGCGTCGCGCCGAGCAATGCCAACACTGGACCGAAAACACGTGTCATTGAGGGTTACTTTCTGCGGCCGCGAGTGACTTTCGACGATGCCTTCCACGTGGCTGTTGTCGGCAATCGGGTTTATTTCGGATCATCGGTTGACGATCAGCTTCATTGTCTACGGGCCGATACCGGTGCGGAACTCTGGAACTTTTTCAGCGGCGGAGCGGTCCGGCTGGCTCCGACGGTGGTGAACGGTCGGGTCTATTTCGGCTCGGACGACGGCTACGTGTATTGCCTCGATGCAAACGACGGGCGGCTCGTCTGGAAACTTCGCAGTGGGCCTTCGGATGAATGGATCATCGGGCGGCAGAAGATGATTTCGCGTTGGCCGGTGCGGACCAGTGTGCTGGTCGACGACGGTATTGCTTATTTCGGGGCCGGCATCTTTCCGCACGAGAACATTTACCTGTACGCCGTCGATGCCGATGACGGAAGCATCCTCTGGAAACGGGACAATATCTCTCAGGCTTCGGCCGCGCGGGACGACCTCTCGCCGCAGGGTTACCTGCTGGCCAACGACGACATTCTGGTCGTTCCGTCCAGCCGGACGCTGCCGGCGGTCTTTGACCTCCAGACAGGACAGTTCCGCCACAAATCTAAAGTCCGGCGCGGCAGTGCCGGGGGCGTCAACGGCGGCACCCGCGCCATGCTGGCCGACGGACAAATTTACTCGTGGGGGGCGCGTCATGTTTTTCCCATCAATCAAAAAACGGGCGATTTGGGGACCGGGTTCTACTACGGGCATGCTTTGGCGTTTGCCGGCGAGTCGGCTTATCTCGCCAACGGAGAGGAGATTCTTCGGCTGAATCGAAAGAGGTACCTCAAAGCAAGCAACGATATCAAAAAGCTCCAGTGGGGCATTACCGGCGTCACACGCCAGTTGGTCAACAACCAGGACAACGGCAGCGACCCTAATTTCCGCTACCTCAGTCCCGACTGGATGCAGGGCCGGCTGAAAACTCTGGGCATCGTCAACTCTGGTACCGAGACCGACCATTCCAGGGACGACAAAGCAGACCAGTACAAAGCACAGATCAAAGATCTCCGAAAACAGGCGAAAGCTCTCCAGGAAACTGGCACCGTCTGGCAGACGCCGTCGAAGTCCGAATCGGCATTGCTCGTTGCCGGTAATCTGCTATTTGCCGGTGGAAAGGGCGATGTCTCGGCATTCGAGATCGCCACAGGCAAACAGGTTTGGAACGCAAAAGTCGACGGCGAAGCACGTGGACTAGCCGTCGCGAGCGGCCAGCTTTACGTCAGCACAACCACGGGACAGATTGTCTCGTTTATCGATGCGACGTCAGAAACCCGCTCTGTCGGCAACGTGTCGCCGAAAACGAACGACTCGCCGTATCGGAACGACAATCTGACGGCGATGTACCGCCGCGCCGCCGCCGACATTTTGAAGCACTCCGACATCCAACGCGGGTTCTGCCTGGTTGTCGGCAGCGAGCGCGGCCGGCTCGCCTATGAATTGGCCAGACAAAGTAACCTGAACATTTACGGCATCGAACCGGACGAAAAAAAGGTGGCCGAGTCTCGGCGTTTGCT
>CAUZTK010000113.1:0-11236 GCA_963582395.1 Planctomycetota bacterium
CGCCCCGCCGTTGGTGAGGGCGGCAATGCGGGCCCCTTTTCGCGCCCGCAGCCGGCGACCGACCTGATCGTGATGCAAATAGACTCGGCTGCGGCCGGTCGATCGGGTGATGCCCTCGCTCAAATAGTCAACCGTCCGGTCGAATTGTTCCCGCGACAGGTTCCGATACGGAAACGCGCGGCGACACAGCGCGAATAGTTTGTCGCTGCCCCACTCTTGGGCCGAGACCTCGGCGACTATCTGCTGGGCCAAGACGTCCAGCGGTGCCTCGGGAATCGGGACCGCGTCGAGCCGGCCGGCACGGACCGCACGCATCAGCGCCATACACTCCAGCAGTTCGTCGCGAGTTAGAGCGAAGAGCCTTCCTTTCGGCACCAGACCGAGCGAATGGCCGGAACGGCCGATCCGCTGCAATAACGTGGTAATGGCACGAGGAGAACCGATTTGGATGACCAGGTCGATAGATCCGATATCGAGTCCCAGTTCGAGCGAAGCAGTCGCCACGACGGCCTTCAGTTGGCCCGATTTTAGCCGCCGTTCGGTCTTCAGCCGGATCTGGGCCGACAGCGAACCGTGGTGACTGCCAGACGGCATCCTCCCCCAGCAGTTCGGTCAACTGGTGGGTGACCCGCTCGGCCAACCGCCGGGTGTTGACGAAAATCAGCGTGCTGTGGTGCTGGCGGATCAGCTCGATAAGCCGTGCGTTGATCTCTTCCCACTACTCGTGCATGCAGACGGCACCAAGCTGGCTCGCCGGGACTTCGATGCCCAAATCGAGTTCGCGAGCATGGCCGACGTCGACGATTTGACAAGAAACTGGCGATTGCGGATTGGCGGGGATGTTCGGGAGGGCGAAGATCCCGCTGAGCCGCGGACTTGTCACGGCGTCTGTCTCGGAATTCGCCGTCGAAATTTCCGATAACCAGACAGGGTGGTTTGCAAAACAAACCGCTTGTGACGGCTCGGCAGGAGCTTTGCCCTCCCGTGTCTGGCTCTCCCGTGCCTCACCCTCTCGCACGCCGATAAGAAACTCGGCCACGCGCTCGATCGGCTTCTGCGTAGCCGATAGTCCGATCCGCTGCAGCGGTTGCTCGCCCAGCGTTTCGAGCCGCTGAAGTGTCAGTGCCAGATGCGAACCCCGTTTATCGCGGATCAGCGCGTGAATTTCGTCGATGATGACCGTCTCGACGTGTCGAAGTTTCTCCCGGCTTTTGGGGGCGGTGAGCATCAAGTACAGAGACTCGGGCGTGGTGACCAGGATGTGCGGTGGACGTCGAACCATCGCCGCCCGCTTATACGCCGACGTGTCTCCGATGCGTAATCCGGCCCGAATTAGGGGAATCGGCTCGCCCTGCGCTTCGGCCAGCTCGGTGATCTCCGCTATCGGGACCTCGAGGTTCTGGTGCATATCATTCGACAAAGCCCGAAGCGGCGAAACGTAAACGACGCGGAACTCGTCCGGTAGCGGTGCTGCAAACGACTCCTTCAGTAACCGGTCGATGCAGGCTAGAAACGCCGCGAGCGTTTTGCCGCTGCCGGTCGGGGCGGCGATCAGCGTGTGCTCGCCGGCGGTAATGTGCGGCCATCCCAGCCGTTGCGGCTCGGTCGGTTGTTCGAACCGCGAACGGAACCAGCGGGCGATGATGGGATGGAAACCGAAAAATGGCATGTGACCAGCGTTTCCTGAAAACGGCGTTTAATACAATTTTATAGTCATAAATATATGTTATTAAATAATTTACATAAAATTATCAATTATTATCATCATTTATTTTACGCCTTATTGTACGACTGGTATAAAGAAATGTAGCAAAAGATGGCGCCCGACGGATGTAAGCCGAAGGGCGCCGACAACACCTTCCCTTAACACGAAGAGGTGCTGCAATGGCCGATTCTACCCGCCGAAACACCGCCGTAAAACCTCGCCGCCGTATCAAAAAACTACGACCAGATTTTCCTCTTGAGATTCACCAAGGCTCTGGCTACTGGTGTAAGAAAGTCAGAGGCCGAGTCTTTTATTTTGGAAAAGTCTCCGATGACCTCAAAGGCGTAGCCGCTCTTGAACTCTGGCTGGAGCAACGCGACGACTTTCTGGCTGGTCGTGAACCGCGAGTAAAGACTGAAGGTCTGACCGTTGCCGATTTGTGCAATCAGTTCCTTGCGCACAAAGAACAGCAACGCGACGACGGGGAAATCAATTCCAGGACTTGGCGCGGGTATTACGACACCTGCGTGAATCTTGTCGGTATGTTTGGCAAAAACAGGACCGTCTCCGATCTAGCCTCCGACGACTTCCGCAAGCTCCGTGCGAAGTTGGCCAAGACAAGGGGAGCTATCGCGCTGCGAACCGAAATGTAGCGGATACGAAGCCTCTTCAAATTCGCTTTCGACGACGGGTTGATCCTGGCACCGGTTCGGTCAAGCGTTTGCTAAGCCCAAGCTCGACGCGGTACGCCGGGCAAGGGAAGAACACCGAGCCGAGCACGGCGATAGGATGTTTGAGGCGACGGAGCTTCGGAAGATTCTCGCTGAAGCGAAGCAGCCCTTGAAGGCGATGGTGCTGCTGGCTGCCAACTGCGCATTCGGTCAGACGGACCTTGCGAACCTACCTACTTGCGCTGTGGACATGGACGCCGGATGGATTAACTTCGCCCGTGTCAAAACTGCTGTGCCTCGCCGCATTCCACTATGGCCGGAAACTGTGGCGGCGATTCGTGAGTGGTTGCCGATGCGACCGAAGGCGAAGGACCCAGAGGATTCCAAACTGCTGTTTCGTACTTGTCGTGGCGCGCCTTGGGTGACGGTATCCTTGTCGGGCACGACCAAAGATGCGATAGGTAAAGACTTCAAAATATTGCTCGTAAAACTCGGTATGAAACGTTCGCGTCTGTCGTTCTACGGTCTTCGTCACGGCTTTGAAACAGTGGCTGGTGAGACTGCAGACCAAGTGGCCGTCGATTCCATAATGGGCCACGTCCCCCAAGAAATGAGCGCCACATACCGGGAACGAATTAGTGACGACAGACTGCGCCGAGTTGTCAATTTCGTTCGGTCGTGGATGTTTGGTGACCTACCAGAGCCGGGTGATGAAACAGTCCCAGACGCGGTTGCTGCGCCTGAGACTTCCGAACCGACGACGAATGAAAACGATGCGCCTACTCTGAAACTTTTCGCTGGGTAAACTAAATACGGGTAGGCGGTTGATTGCAGCTTCACGACTGGTCGGTTGGCGTGGAACACCATTCACCACTTCTCCGACCAGTCGGCCCACTTTCAAAAGGAACGATTATGTCCGCTGTATCATTCGAGTTTGCGTCAAAGGCCGTTGAGAAAATAATCGACTATCTGTGCAACGCCTCTTATTTCGCAGAGGACGGCAAAGCCGATGAGCCGGAGGCGATGCTCAAGGCCGCCTGGGCCTTAGAGAAGCATTTCGGCCCGACAGTCCGTGAGAACTTTGACCGACTTGCGGGCGTCTCCGACGGAGTCATACGGCATCACACAGCGACAGGAACAGAAAGCTACGCCAGCGCCCACGAAGCTATCATTGAGATTTGCGCGATGAGTTACGCGGTGTTCCACATCCGGCGCGAAAGAGTTACAGTATGCCGTCGTTTTGGAAGACATCATCAAGTTGGGCGCCGCAGATACGAACGAGCTGGACCTATACGGCGGATGGGTTTTGAAACTGCCTCTACGCACGGCGTTTGTATGGCCGTAGCTTCGTCGAAAACGGCCTGCGAACTCTCGAATTTTACCGCAGGTCCAAAGAGTCCGAGGGTCAAGATTTGGTGGCTTTGTTCCTCGTCATTGAGCTTGTGTGTATGATCGCTCTCGCAAGAAACTGGGGCCTGTATTATGTTTCGAGGGGAATTGCATTCGGCGCTCTTATGTTAGGTGAGATCCTGATGGTGTATACCTTGCCCCATCAGTTCTGATTCTTGCTTCGTCGATGCCAAAAACACTGGAAATGCTTGTCATCGTGCGTGCAACCTTTCGATATCATCGGATGGTGGCACTTTTGGATATCGATGCGGCCTCGTTGGAAGCCGTTCGACTACACAAGAGAACTGACAACTTCTGCACGACGAACGACGCGGATTGGCAGGAGACCGTTATGTCGTTTTCCGAGAACGTCCCACCATCGTCGTGGATACGAGACACGCCACGCCAGGGATATTATTCGAAGTTGAACGGATTTTCGATGGCAGAAGGACAGACAAGACCATTTTTCTAACGGGCGACAATGGTGAATGCCCGGGTCTCACGAAGTTCTTGACGTCTGATTCGGCCCAGTCACAATCGTGTTTAGTGTCCACAGAAGAACATTTGCCGACGATCCTATCCCTGATGATTAATGCAAAAGCACGAAGGGTGAACGACACTGGCTCCGAGAGTCCAGCAACAAAGGTGCCTTTGGAACGTTTAATCTACCGATTGCCGCAAGACGAAGTGTGGTATGTTGATCAGAATCCTTGAGACTTCCTTCTGAGGCCAACGAAACAACCTGAATTGAACCGATTTAGACCTCCCGCTGGGTGGCCCATGTTCTTGAACCTGGGCAGGCGAAGCCTGCAGGATGTTGCTTATTCCACCCAGCCCAATGGAACTCAGTTGATCACCCAGCACGCCAAGTGCTATTCGCTTTGGTTGATTATGACCCAGTAGCCGTCGTCTCCGGTAACACGAAAACGTGACGAAGTGAACAAACATCTCCAGATTATCAACCTTGCGCCGGCTCATGACTTCATGGTGACGATCCGGTCTGCCCTGTCAACCTCTTGCGACTTCGTGGCCCAGGTTCAAGAACCTGGGCCAGCCCGCTGGTTACGCCTTCGCCAAATCGCGGAGCACCTTGTGCAGGATGCCGCCGTGGCGGTAGTACTCGATTTCGACCGGCGTGTCTATCCGGCAGAGGGTGGTGAAGCGGACCTCCGTCCCGTCGGCTTTGCGGGCTGTCACTTCGACCGCCTGCTGCGGTTTCAGGTCGTCGTCGAGGTTGACGTCGAAAACCTCGGTGCCGTCCAGCCCCAGCGTTTCGCGGCTTTCGCCTTGACGAAACTGGAGCGGCAACACGCCCATGCCGACCAGGTTCGAGCGATGAATTCGCTCATAGGAGACGGCAAACACAGCCCGGATGCCGAGCAAATACGTTCCCTTGGCCGCCCAATCGCGGGATGAGCCCATGCCGTAATCCGTACCGGCCAAAACGACGAGCGGGATGCCCTCGGCTTTGTATTTCATCGCCGCGTCGTAAATGGGAAGGACCATTTCGGATTTCGGATTTCGGATTTCTGATTTCTGCGTGTCGGAATCCGCAATCCCCAATCCGCAATCCGCAATAGAAAAGAGCCTGGTCACGCCGCCTTCGGTGCCGGGGGCGAGCAGGTTCCGCAGCCGAATGTTCGCGAAGGTGCCTCGGGTCATCACCCGGTCGTTGCCGCGGCGGCTGCCGTAACTGTTGAACTCGTCCGAGGTGACGCCGTTTTCCTGCAAGTATAGACCGGCGGGCGAGTCGGCCTTGATGGCTCCGGCGGGACTGATGTGGTCGGTCGTGACCGAATCGCCGACCGAAACCAGCACGCGGGCTCCCTGGATTGGCTGAATTGGGGGTGGCTCGGTTGGCATGTCGACGAAGAAGGGGGGTTCCTGCACGTAGGTGCTGTTCTCGTCCCATTGGAAGATGTCGCCCCCGGCACCGCCAATCGTCTGCCACTCGGGGGAACCGTCCATCGCGTGGGAATACTGCTGCCGGAAGACCTCCGGCGACGTCGAGTTGGCAATCGTCTCGGCAATTTTTTGCTGGCTGGGCCAGATGTCGTGGAGATACACGTCATGGCCCTGTTGATCTTGTCCGAGCGGTTCGGTCGACAGGTCGATGTCGGTTGAACCGGCCAGTGCATAAGCCACGACCAGCGGCGGACTGGCCAGATAGTTGGCTTTCACGTGCGGGCTGATGCGGCCCTCGAAGTTGCGGTTGCCAGATAGGACCGACGTGACGACCAAATTGCCGGCGTTGATCGCCTCGACGACCGGTTCGGGCAACGGTCCGCTGTTGCCGATGCAGGTGGTGCAGCCGTAACCGACCGTCTGAAAGCCAAGCCCATCGAGCGATTTGTTCAGTCCCGACTTTTCCAGATACTCGGTGACAACCCGGCTGCCGGGCGCAAGACTTGTCTTGACCCACGGTTTTTGTTCGAGTCCTTTTTCGAGGGCATTGCGGGCCAACAGCCCGGCTCCGACCATCACCGACGGGTTGCTGGTGTTGGTGCAACTGGTGATGGCGGCAATCACGACGTGTCCGTGCTTCATCGAAAACTGTTTGCCGTTCCATTCCACGGGAATGCCCTGCAAGCCGTCGTCTTCGGCGACGGCTGTCGCGGCTTCGGTGACGGGTCCGACTTCGGCGGTCATCGAGTGTGTTGTGGAGTCCTGGGCCGGCGATTCCTTCCCAAATACGTTGGCCAGGTCCTGCTCCCACTGGCTTTTCATAGCCGTCAACTCGATACGATCCTGCGGTCGCTTGGGACCGGCCAGGGAAGCTACCACCGTCGACATGTCCAGCGCAAGCGTGCTGGAGAACCGCGGTTCGGGCGCTTCCGCCGTGCGGAACATTCCTTGCTCTTTGTAGTAGCGTTCGACCAAGTCAACCTGATCTTCGCTGCGTCCGGTGCATCGCAAGTAATTGAGGGTTTCGTCATCGACAGGGAAAAAGCCCATGGTCGCGCCGTATTCGGGGGCCATGTTGGCCAGGGTCGCCCGGTCGGCCAGTGAGAGCTTGTCGAGACCAGGACCGAAGTATTCGACAAACTTGCCGACAACTCCGTGTTCGCGAAGTATTTGCGTGACGGTGAGAACCAGGTCGGTGGCCGTCGAGCCTTCTGGAAGCTGACCCGTCAGCTTCATGCCGACCACCTCCGGCAACAGCATGTAGATGGGCTGGCCGAGCATGACCGCCTCGGCCTCGATACCCCCCACGCCCCAACCAACAATGCCCAAACCGTTGATCATGGTGGTATGGCTGTCGGTGCCGACGAGGCTGTCGGGATAGGCGGCTCCGTCGCCGATCAGCACGCCTCCGGCCAGGTATTCCAGATTGACCTGATGCACGATGCCGGTGGCCGGCGGAATGACGCGGAAATTGTCGAGCGCCTGCTGACCCCATCGCAAAAACTGGTAGCGTTCGTGGTTACGTTCGAACTCTTTGTCGACGTTGTACTGGAGTGCCAATCGTGTCGCGAACTGATCGACCTGCACCGAATGGTCGACGACCAGGTCGCAGGGCACCAGCGGGTTGATTCGATTCGGGTCGCCCCCCATGCGGACCATGGCGCTGCGCAGCGCCGCCAGATCGACAATGGCCGGCACACCGGTGAAGTCTTGCAGCACGACGCGTCCCGGTTTGAACGGGACTTCGACCTGCTTCGGCGCAGCCGCGTTCCACTCGGCCAAATTGACGACGTCGTCTTCGCTGATCACGAACCCGTCGACGTTGCGCAGGCAGGATTCCAACAGCACGCGGATAGAGTAGGGCAGGGTGCCGACGTCGCCGAGACCGTCGTCAATGAGCTTCTGCAGGCGGTAGATGCGGTACTCGCCGCTGCGGGTCTTCAGTGCTGCTTCCGCACCAAACGGATTGGCCGATGCCATATGTGTGTATCTCCTTCTTGAATTGCTGAAAGAGGAGCAGCGCACATCGTGTACGTTTCAGTTCGGCGTCATTATAAGGACTGCATCGGCTCAAACAAATAGACTGCGGACCCCAGGGCTGGTTAGTGTTTCAAACTGGAGCAAGGTGATCGGGCGAAGGGGGTCTGACCCATGGACCAGACTCCCTGCCCGATTGTCTAGCCGTGAGCTTCGCAACGGGACGAAGGCACGATATCCTAATCTAGGGAGGCCAGCGGCCGTTTTGAAATCAACGGGGCGAACGGCAGGAAAGGTTGATGCCAATCAGAGTTCTTTTGAAAGAGAATCGCGAGGATGTTCTCAAGATCGCGCAGAGGCTTTTTGAAACAAACGTCCACTTGTCCGGATCGTCGGCGCGCGGTGAAGCGCGTGCCGACAGTGACGTCGACCTGCTCGTTCAGCTCGCCCCCGCTTGTTCGCTGATGGATCAAATCGCGTTGAAGCAGGATCTCGAAGAGATGCTCGGCTGCGAAGTTGATGTCGTTGTTGAAGGTGGAATCAGCCCCTATCTCCAAGATCGCATTCTGGCCGAGGCGACGCCGCTGTGAGGGATGACCGCGCCTATCTTCTGCACATCCGCGACTGTGCAGATAGAATCCTTTTGTACATATCCGAAGGCCACGATTCGTTTCTCGCGGATCCGAAGACACAAGACGCCGTGATGCGCAACCTGGAGATTATCGGGGAGGCAGTCAAAAATCTTTCCGAGGAATTGCGGGAACAACACCCGAACATTCCCTGGAAACGAATTGCCGGCATGCGCGATGTCTTGATCCATCACTATTTCGACGTCAAAATCGGCATCGTTTTGGAACATGGTCGAAACTCATGTGCCTGCAATGCGCGAGAGTGTGAATCATCTGCTCGGCGACGTTGACGGATGATCGCCCGAAATTGAGATCTTGCAAAAGGGGAAATGACAGATGACAGCGGACCGATTTTCCGCTGGGCATCATCAGCTCGCTGGAGTTCTCAGCCGCCGGTCGGCAGCTCGGTTTCACGCTCTCGGCACCGAACGGGCCCGCTGAGGCGTATTCGCTGAATCTCTCCGACGGCAAGCTGACCCGCTGGAGCTACAGCGAAGTCGGTGGGCTCGACACCACACGGTTCATCACACCCCAGAAAATCGAGTTCAAAACCTTCGACGAGCGGATGATTCCCGCGTACTATTTTAGGCCGCGCACCGCCACGATGCAGGACCCCGCAGCAGTATTGATCAACATTCATGGAGGGTCGGAGAGCCAGTATCGTCCGTATTTCTCCAGCATCGACCAGTTCTATCTGAACGAGCTGGGCATTGCGGTCATCCGGCCGAACGTCCGCGGCTCGGCCGGGTACGGCAAAACGTATCTGAAACTCGACAACGCCGAGAAGCGCGAGGATTCGGTCCGCGACATCGGGGCGCTACTGGATTGGGTGGTCGCCCAGCCCGAACTCGATGCCTCACGGGTGGCCGTCTACGGCGGGTATATGGTGCTGGCCTCGTTGACGCATTTCCCCAAGCGGATCAAGGCGGGCGTCAATCTCGTTGGTTTGGCCAGTTTTACCACGTTTCTGAAAAATACCAAAGCTTATCGCCGCGACCTCCGCTGGGCCGAATACGGAGACGAACGCGATCCGAAGATGCAGGCGGTTTTCGAGCGGATCAACCCAACCAGCAACGTGCAGAAAATCCGCAGCGCCTTGTTGGTCGCTCACGGCAAGAACGATCCGCGGGTCCCGTTCGTGGTGGTCGAAGAGGTCGTCGCCAAGGTGCAAGCGCAGGGCCAGAAGGTCTGGACCATTTACGCCGACAACGAAGGGCACGGTTTCCGCAAGAAAGCCAACCGCGACTACCTGTCGGCGACAATTGTGATGTTCCTGAGGGAACATCTGCGGTAACCCGCCGCTCGACGGCTCAGCGGTTCGGTGGCGGTGTCAGCGGATCGCGTGGAACGGGCACCTCGCTGCCGATCCAGAACAGCTTGCGATCGTCGGTAATGGGAAACACCAGCTTTCCTGTCTGTTCCCCCGACTTCCGAGCCGTGCCGGTTTCCGTATTGTTGTCTGTTTTTGGCATGTCGGTCAGCCAGTCCCCGTCGAGAATCAGAGGCGGATCGTTGTTGCTGCGCAGTGACTTCTCGTAGTCTTCGTTCGGCTTCGAAATTGCCCGATTGATCTCGTCGATCCAGGACGAAAGATGCTGGTGTTTGGCCTGAAGTGAATCGTTGGCGGTGCCGCCTTTCGGCTGGGATGTTTGCTGGCCGGTTTGTTGTTTTTCGGCGTCTGTGGGTTTCTCCGGCTGCGGGGCTGGTGGCTGCGATTCGGCGTGATCCGATTCGGATGATTGCGATTCCGTCTTCTGCGGCGGCTCGTCGAAAAGGTGCTCGTCCTTGTAAGCGATCTGCGGACGTTGCTTCTGCTTTTCACGGTTCAGGAACGGGAAACCAAGGCGCGTCCCGGCAAACTGGGTGCCCTTGTGAATCGAGCCTCGCTGGAACGGACCGACTCCGAAAACCCAGGTGTCCCCTGCCGTGCTCACCGACCGCGAAATACCCGACTGCCAAACCGGGTGCTTCGTCTGGCGGTTGTAGGCGAACAGACTGATCTTGGCCGCCGCCGACTGATCGTTCTTCTTGGCGACTGACAATTCCGGCAGAGGCGGCAGGGCGGGGACAGTGGGCACCATGGATGCGGCGGTATTATACGCTGTCGACACCGACGTACTTTGTGGAAGCCCGTAGCTGACCTCGTGCGAGTTGGTTCCCAGAGCGCCAATCCGGGCTTCGACCACGTAGTCGGCGTCTGCCAGCTTGTCCTGAAGCAGGCAATTGGCGGCCGTCATCTGTTGACGCAGCGAACTGATGATGTAATCGGCGTTGACGAACCCCATGCCCTTGACGTTCTTGATGTAACGAGTGTCTAAATAGACGGTTTTGCCCGACAAGGCACTAAAGTCAAGCCTGGCCACCGTCTGATCGACGGCATCGGAGATTAAAAGCTGTTCGGTGGCGCCGCGGGTCAGCGTCGTGCCGCATCCCGACAACGATACGATTTCCAGCAAGATCAGGCAGGACAGCACCCAGAACTGTGTGGCAGCTTGGTTAATCATTGTTGGATTGTTGGTATGAAGATAGCCAGGTTGATTCTCATGTTGGCAACAGGGCGAAACTTCGAACGCCCTTCGAGCAAGGCCGGCTGTTGTTCGCCCTTGATCGCATGGGAACGCCGGTGTTCTCTTCGATGAGGGCGCATTATAGCGAAACGTCGGACACGGCCAATACGTAGTTTTCGAGCGTGTGTGGCAAGGATGCATTCCCCACTTTGCGATTGGCTTGAGATTTGCTGTTGGTCGGTTTTCCTTCACTTTGGAAAAGTGTGCGAGGTTTGGTCATGGATGATCAGTTTCGGCAGGAAGTTTTGGAGGTGGTGGCAGCGCTGGCGAAGAGTCAGCAGGAGAAATTGGCAGCAGCTGGCACGTTTGTGGACATTGAGAAATTGACGGTTGAGGTCGGCGATGAAGTTGCACGGCAGTTGGCGAATTGGGAGTTGTCGCGGCGTTTGGAAG